>JAFDEE010000070.1 GCA_019310525.1 Deltaproteobacteria bacterium
CGCTCAGACGCCTTGCCCGCGCCTGACGGCGCGAACAAGTCGCTGGAGCGGAAATTACTCCGACCATAGCTTGCAATTGGAAGCAATCTCTGTCCGTCGTAATTCCGCTCAGCTCAGCCATTCGGTGTCAAAATTTGATGAAAATAGGTGAATATGAAAAAGGTATGCTATATCATAGCTGGTGTAAATGGATCTGGAAAAACAACTTTTGCGAAGGAATTTCTGCCTTTTGAGGCCCGGTGTATAAATTTTGTAAATGCTGACTTAATTGCAGAAGGTCTAGCACCGTTCAGACCAGAAAACGCTGCTATCAAGGCAGCCAAAATAATGATCCAGCAGATAGACGAATGCATCAGAAAAGAGGAATCTTTTGCCTTTGAAACCACACTCAGTGGCAGGAGATATATAAGGAAGATCAAAGAAATGAAGGCAAAAGGATATGATGTTGTTATATACTTCTTAAAGCTAGCCTCAGTGGATCTAGCGATTGAACGTGTAAAGATGAGAGTGCTGCAAGGAGGACACAATGTTCCCGAAAAAGATATCAAACGTCGGTTTGACAGAAGTTGGAACAACTTTGAACATGTCTATAAGCCATTAGTCGATGCCTGGGTTGTTTTTGATACCTCTAGCTATCCACCTATCATTGTAGATAAATCGGAGTAAAGCCATGGAGAAAATTAATGATGATTATGCGGCATTAGGATTGCGGGCATTAAAAAGAGCTGCGGAAAAAGTAGCTGAAAATGCCAGAAAAGATGGCTCAAAAATACCAATATGGCGAAACGGTAGGATTGAGTACATCATTCCAGAAATAGACACCGAACAAGTCGCTGCAGTGGACCGCCGACCCGCTGCGCCTTCGGCTGGCAGGCCGACGGCCTCTGAGCTCTGACGAAATACCATGACAGTAGAATTTAAAGACATAATGGATGCATGGTCTTTCCCCAAAAATGTGGACACACTGAACGACGAACTTGTATAAGCCAGATAGGAGGTGTGTTCACATTTTTTAGGAAAAAACCATTATGCGGAAGGGAAGCGATTTGGCAAACCATAATTTTCTAAGGTTTCGAGGCCGGGGTTCGTGCCAGCACAGCCCCGAAGATTTTGCGTGCCCGTGCCCTCCTAAGGGCACGGGCACATTCATTCAGGGTGGCGGTGGTGGTGGATACGTCATCCACGAGGACCACCGTGCGGCCCCTGACCGCCCCTTGGTTGACCACCTTGAAGGCCCCCCGGAGATTCTTGAGCCTGGCTTGGGCCTGAAGTCTGATCTGGGGCGGGGTATGGCGTGTCCTTCTCAGTGAAAAGGGGTCCAGGTCTCCTGATATCGCCTCTGCCACATACCTTGCGAGGTAGAGGCTCTGGTTGAAACCCCTCTCCCTGAGCCTTTTCGGGTGAAGGGGCACGGGAATGACCAGGGGAGCGTCCAAGTCCTTGAAGCATTTTGCCGTAAAGGTTCCCAGGAGAGGGCCGAGGATCTCAGTCAAGTGGGTCTTCCCCTTGAACTTGAACCGGTGGATGGCTTCGGCCAAGATTCCTTCGTAAAGGTAGGCGCCCCGCGTTTCTTCGTAAAAAGGGCGGCTTCTCAGACATTCTTCGCAGACCCGGTCGTTCGGGGCGGTTCGAGGGGGAAACGGCCTCCCGCAGATGGGACATAGGGGGGAGCCGGCCGGCTCAAGGTGCCGGAGACAGTCAGGGCAGAGTAAGAGGTCCCGGCCGTTGATCCTGGTCCTCTCTTCTTTGAGGAAACACCCGCAGAACAGACACCTGGGCGGATAGACAAGGTCGATGAATGATTCGATGATGCCCATTGTGGGGACCGGATACCAGGGATGAAGAGATTCAATCGAGGCGCTTTATCTTCCGCCCCTGCTCGACGAAGCCTTTGTAGGAGCACCGTGGGTTGATCCCTGGGCAGGCCTCCTGGGCCTCTTTCCATGCCTCCCGGTCCATCAAGAGGGCGTCGTAAAAAGGCCAAAGGGAACAGGGAAGGGGGTTTACGGGGTGGATGAGACACTGCCCTTCAGGGTCATGAAAAATACAGTAGCCGTCCTCACCGCTCTTTATATACAGGCGCCCGTTTCGTATTTCGCAATATTCCGCCTGAAACGCCTCAGAACTCATGCCCAGATAGCGGGAGATGGCCGCAACCTCCCCGGGCTCCAGGCGGATTCCTCCCTCCCCGTAACAACAATCGCCGCACATCTTACACTCGAATGCTTTCATCTTTTCTCCTGCAAGCGCCCGGGCCCGGTACGGCACAAAGGCCGGTTTCGGGTTTTTGGGGACACCGTCGATCTCATCTTTTTCCGCAAGATTTAATCAGATCTTCCAGTTTCCAGTCAACCCGCAGCCTGACCCTCCTGTCTTCCTTCTTCCTTCGGTAAACGAGATATCCCTTGTCCAGCCCGTGGAGGAACAGGTCGCGGGTGACCGCCACGTCCCGGCGGCAATAATCCACCACCTTCTCCAACTGGCCCTTCCGGAACCACTCCACGGCCTGTATCCCGTCCGCCGATTTCCCTTGATTCAGGGTCTCTCTGGCCAGGTGGTCCAGGCCCAGACGGAACCCGATACGCCTGTGGATGTCCTCCAGGATGTCGAAAGTGTTCAGGGCCTCCAGGTCTCTGTCCGTGTAGGCCGACAGGACGCCGTAGTCGAATCTCTTGAGATTGAACCCCACGACCAGGTCCGCCGTCTCCAGCCTCTCGATGAGTTCGCCGATCCGCTCCTCCGTAAAGGTGATGAAATCCTCCTCGATGCTGTCGTAGACCACCGCGACCGAGATTCCCATGAGATGGGTATTCTTCCATCCCCCCACCTCCTGGGCCAGCCGTTGGGTCTCAAGGTCCAGGAAGAGGACCCGGGGAACGCTCTCCTGCTCTTCGGGCCGCTCTGCGGCAAGGCCCCCGCGGGCATCCGGTACACCCGTCAGGGCCGATTCCCCGGCGATGGTCGAGAGGGGGATCCTGCCCACCAGGCATTTCAGGATTATGGCGGCGGCCTTTTTGTCCAGGGGCTTGTTCCCGGCGCCGCATTTGGGCGAGTGGATGCAGGAGGGGCAGCCTTCTTCACATTCACAGGTCTCGATCAGTTCAAGGGTCTTTTCCAGAAGTTCCAGGACCATCTCGAAACCCCTCTGGGCGAGTCCCACCCCGCCGGGATAACCGTCGTATATGAAGATAGCGCTCTTCTCCACCTGGGGATGGTAAGGATAGCAGATGCCGCCGATGTCGTTTCGATCGCAGAGGGCGAAGAGGGGAAAGATGCCGATGGCCCCGTGCTCGATGGCGTGGATCCCCCCCATGAAGTGGAGTCCCCGGCCTTCGATCCATGCCCGGATAACCGGTTCGATTTCCACCCAGAACCCCACTGTTTCAAATGTCTGGGGGGGGAGGTCGAGGGTGAAAGCGCCCATGAGTTCCTGTCCGGGAAGGGCCCTCTTCTCATAACCCGTCACCTTTTCGGTCACTTTGAGGATTCCTTCCCTGACGACGAATTGTCCCCGCGGCATGGATCGGTGAACCCTAACGATTTCGGTCTCCTTCTCCGTCATCGCACGGGTGAAATAGCGCACCTGGGCCTTACGAGCGATGACGTCCCCCTTCGTTATATCGAGCACATCCACCAGATAATGCCTTCCCCTATGGAGGTACACGGCCCCGGGATGGCATTCCTTGAGGGCCCTGACCCCGTCGATGGTGCCGATCGCCTCGCCGGTCTCCTTCAGAAAGATGGTATAGGTCTCCCCGGCACTCCGGATGTTGACCCCGAGGTGGGGATTCTTTCTGACTGCCAGCCAAAGGGGATCCCCCTCCGCGGTCCGTGTCAACCTCCCCTCTTCTTCAAGCCTCTCTAAGTGCTCCGTGAGATCTTCGGGCCAGAATCGGTCGTCTTTCAGGGTGATGGGCCGTTCGTCGGCCGCACAAGGCAGGTGATCTTCCAGTACGTAGGGATTTCGGGGATCGAGTATGGCCGCTTCATAGGATCGCCCGAAGAGTTCCTGGGGGTGTTTCATGAAGTACTGGTCCAGGGCGTCGGGCTTGGCCACCAGGATGACCAGGGAGTCTCTCCCGGCCCTCCCCACCCGGCCGCCCCGCTGCCAGGTGGTAATGATGGTCCCGGGATAACCCACGAGAAGGCAGATATCGAGATGGCCGATATCGATTCCCATTTCAAGGGCGCTGGTGGATACCACTCCCAGTAGTCGCCCGTCGGCGAGCTTTGCTTCGATCTCCCGTCTCTCCTCCGGCATGAAACCTGCCCGGTAAGAACTGACTTTTTCCCGGAGGGCGGGTGAAAGTTGGGAGACCCAGATGTGGATGAGTTCAGTGACCTTCCTGGACTGGGTGAAGGCGATGGTCCGGAAACCGGCCTTGAGGCAGTAAGAGAAAAGCCTTGCCGCGGAAAAGTTCGCGCTGGCATCCGGGTTCAGGAAGAGGAAGTGTTGCCCCGCCCGGGGCGACCCGCTTGAGGCCACGACTTGAACTTCCTCGCCGGTGAGGGCCTCCCCGAATTCTTTTGGGTTGGCGATGGTGGCTGAGAGGAGAATGAACCGGGGACTCGTTCCGTATAAAGCGCACAGGCGCTTGAGCCTCCTGAGGATCTGGTTCATGTGGGAACCGAAGATGCCGCGGTAGGTATGGACCTCGTCGAGAACCACGAAGGAAAGGTTGGAAAAAAATGCCTTCCAGTTCTCGTGGTAGGGGAGAATGCCGCTGTGGAGCATGTCCGGGTTGGTGAAAAGGATGTGGGGGATCCGGCTCCTGATCTGTTTTCGCCTGTAGGGAGAGGTGTCCCCGTCATAAATGTCGGCGGTGATGTTTCGGCCCTTGAGGAGCGCAAGCAGGGGAGAGAGGGATTTCATCTGGTCCTGCTCGAGGGCCTTCAGGGGAAAGAGGTAAAGGGCCCGTGCCGTCTTCTCCTGGAGGATTTTTTCAAGGACCGCAAGGTTGTATATGAGGCTTTTTCCGCTGGCCGTGGGAGTGGAGACCAGTACATGGGCCCCCTCCTTCAGGCGACGGAGGGCCGAGACCTGGTGGATATAGAGCCTGGGGATTCCGATCTCCTGAAGGAGTCTCCGGAGGGTGGGCTCCAGCTCGGGCATGGTCTCGTAACGGGCCTCGCTCGGGGGGAGATAGTGATGGTGGATCGTTGAAGGACCGAAATCCGGATGGTTCCTGACTTGATTGACGAAGTCTTTCAGTTTCACTGTTTACCGGGCCTCGCCCTTTTCGGGCTCCGAGAAGGAACAAAGGAAATGCAGAGGAGATCCATCAGGTGAGTAAGGCATCCTCCGGCCGGCTTACGAGGAGGATCCTGAACCGGATGGTCCCTTTCCTCCAAACTTTTTTTGAAGGGCCTCGGCGATTTCCTCCTGGGTGGGTTTGACACTAACGGCTTCCCTCTCCTTGGCCTTTACCCGGGCGTCCTTCAGGATGTCACTCATGAAGGTGTCCTGTTCGGAGCTCCATGCGCTCCACCCGTCCACGTCGATATACTCGTTGTAAGAGGTGAGGCAATAGGGATCATAGATCCTCACCCCCTTTTCTTCGTCCACCTCGTAAGCGACGGATTTCCCGTCAAAGAGTTCGAAATCCTTTTCCCCCAGACCCAGGGTCCTGAGAAGTCTTTTATGTTCTTCCTTGATTTCCATGAAAACTCCATATCCTGGTTTTTCCCCTGGGCCGTCCGGTCCTCCGGGGGAGACCTGTACCCTCAGGGCGCCCCGTCCGCGACCCCAAGGGCCGCCCTTGCGTTTTCCAGTTCCTCCTGTAAGGCTTCCCAGCGTTCCAGCAGACCTTCCAGTTCTTTTTTGACAGTCCCGTACTCGCCCAAAAGGGGGACACTCTTGTCCTTGTCCTTGAAGATTTCCGGATCGGCCAGCAAGGTGCCCAGTTCCTTTTCTCTGGTTTCGAGTTCCTCGATCCGCCGCTCCACGTTCCCCAGCCTTTCCTGGATCGGCTTGAGGGTGTCACTGATCATTCGTCGCTTCTCGGCCCTCAGGCGCCTCAGGTCTTTCCGGCTTGCGGCCTCCCCCGGCCGTGAAGGTGTGATTCGGGATTCGGAGGAGTTCGCTCCAGAGCTTTCACGGTCTCCTGCCGCCACCCGGGCCAGGTGATCGTCATATTCCCGGAGAGTACCGGGGTATTCGTAGATCCAGCCGTCCCGGATATCCCAGATCTTGGTGGCCAGCCGCTCGACAAAGGATTGGTTGTGGGAGACGAAAAGCAGGGTCCCGCCGAATCCCTTCAAGGCGTCGATGAGGGTCTCGGAGGAGAGGATGTCCAGGTGGTTGGTTGGTTCGTCCATGACCAGGAAATTCCCGGGCTTGACCAGGATTTTTGCGAGAGACACCCTTGCCTTCTCCCCCCCGGAGAGGATCCCTACGGCTTTGTCCACGTCGTTTCCCGAAAAGAGAAAGGCTCCGCAGACTCCCCGGACGAATGCCACGCTCTCGTTCGGGACGACCTGATAGACTTCCTCGAGGACCGTTTTCCTGAGATCCAGCATTTCCGTGAGGTGCTGGGCATAATAACTCATATGGACCCCGTGTCCGAGTCGCACGCGGCCGGTGTCCGGCCTGAGTTCCCCGGCCACCATCCTGAGCAGGGTGGTTTTCCCGGACCCGTTGGGTCCGATGATCGCCACCCGTTCCCCCCGCATCACCCTGAGCTGGATGTTCCGATAAAGGGTCTTGTCTCCGAAGCTCTTTGATATCCCGTCAAGGGTCAGGACTTCGCGGCCGCTCCGGGCAACCTCGGGGAAGGAAAAATGAACGGTCTTGGGCCGCTTGTGCCGTTCCACCAGTTCCATCTTCTTGAGGAGCTTGATTTTACTTTGGGCCTGCCGGGCCTTGGAGGCCTTTGAGCGGAATCGTTCGATGAACTTCTTGGCTTCCTTGACCTTCTGTTCCTGGTTCCTGGCCTTGGCCTCCAGGGTCCTTTTCTCCTCCTCCCTGGCCCTCAGGTAGTCATCGTAGTTTCCGGAATAAGACTTCAGACCCTCTGGTTCAAAACTCAGGATCCGGTGAACCTGTCGGTTGAGGAAGTGCCGGTCGTGGCTGACGAGGACCAAGGCTCCCCTGTATCCAGCGAGGAATTCCTCCAGCCAGCGCACGGAAGGAAGATCCAGGTGGTTCGTAGGTTCGTCCAGGAGAAGACATTCAGGGTCCAGGTAGAGAAGGCCCGCGAGGGCGGCGCGCATCTTCCAGCCGCCGCTCAGAGAGGAAAGGGGTCTCGGGAAGTCCTCGGGCTTGAATCCAAGGCCCATCAGGATCTTCTCGGCCCTGTGGACGGGATACCGGAGGTCAAGGTCGGCCGATTCCTGGTGCAATTCCGCCAGCTTGCCCGCCAGGATCACCCCCTTTTCTTTACCGGGTTGTTCTTTCAGGGCCCTTTCCGTATCCCGGATCTCCCGCCTCAGGCGCACACGGTCGGGTACGGAATCCAGGATGGCTTGCAGGAGGTCGCCCTGAAGGCTTTCATGGATATCCTGGGGAAGATATCCGATCCGGATCCCCTTGGCGATCCTTATCTCACCCCGGTCCGGGGTCATTTCTCCGGAAATCAGGCGGAGGAGGGTGGTCTTCCCGGATCCGTTGGGGCCGACCAGACCTATGCGATCGCCGGGCTCCACCTGGAAGTTGACGTCCTTGAAAAGATCCCTTTCCAGAAAGGAAAGGGAAAGGTTCAGGGCGGCTACAAGGCTCATGGGACTCGCAAAATCCTCTCAGGGCGTTGGTTTCTTGACTGGTAGAGTAAATGTAGTCCCAAACCGGATTTTTTTCAAGTTGACGGCTCGGGGGCAAGAGGTTTGCCTTTATACCTGCTTTCCCATAAAATGAAAATACACGAGTTCATTTTTCCCTGGGATTGATCCGGGGGGAAGAGAACCGAGCAACCTTTGACCGGGGGGAGGTATCGAAATGGAAATTGTGCGTCGCACCATCGGAGAAATGTTCGATGCCACGGTCAAGCGATACCCCGAAAAAGACGCCCTTGTCCATACCGCCATTGGTATCCGGTATCCTTATTCTTTGTTCGCCTGGGAAGTGGAAAGAGCAGCCAAGGGCCTGATCCGCCTGGGTGTCGCGAAGGGAGACCGGGTCGCCCTTTGGGCCCCCAATATCCCGGAATGGCTGATCGCACAGATGGCCGTTTACAAGGCAGGGGCAGTCCTTGTCCCCATTGATCCGGGGGTCGAGGGTGAGGACCTGGAATACTACCTGAGTCAATCGGGGACTCGGGTCCTGATCATGGCCCGGGGCCTGGAAAACACTGAATACGTGGACCTGTTCGAAGAGGTGAGGGACCGGGTACCCGGAATCGAGCATGTCATCGTGGCCGCCACCCAGGCTTTCCCCGGCACCATTCCCTGGACGGACTTGACCGCCATGGGTGAAGGCGTTTCCTCACAGACCCTGGCCGAACGGGAAAAGGGCATCGTCCCTGAGGACCCCGTGGCCGTCATGTATACTTCCGGCACCACCGGGAGGCCTAAAGGCGTGGTCCTGGACCACCTTGGACTGATCAACAAGTCCCTGGCCTCCACGAGGCGCCAGGGCCTTTCCCACCGCGATCGATTGTGTTTCTTTTTCCCCGCCTACCACATGTTCGGCAACACATGCATCGCGCTGTCCGGTTTCCTGGTGGGCGCGGCCTTGGTCATGCCCTGCCTGGCCTTCGACGTTCACCGGATCCTCGAGGCAATCTACCGGGAAAGGTGTACGGCCGTCTATGGTTCGCCCAGCATGTTTATCGCCCTCCTCGATTCCCCGGAATTCAAGAAGAAGCGGTGGACCACGGTGAAGAAGGGGACCCTCGGTGGGTCACCCTGTCCCATTGACCTTATGAGGAGACTCGTTCAGGAGGTGGGAGTGGAGGACATCACCGTAGGGTACGGAATCACCGAGGCCTCTTCCTGGATCACCATGACCCTGCCGGGGGATCCTCTGGAGCGGAGGGTCTCTACCATCGGGCTGCCCCTGGAATGCAACGAGGTCAAGATCATCGACTTTGAAACAGGGGAGACCCTCGCACCGGGAAACCAGGGTGAATTGTGTGTCCGGGGCCTGTTGATGAAGGGGTACTACGAGATGCCTGCGGCCACCGCGGCCGCCATCGATCGGGACGGCTGGTTCCATACAGGCGATCTGGGAGTGATGGATGAAGGGGGCTACGTGCGGATCACCGGGCGCCTCAATGACGTAATACTTCGGGAAGGCGAAGAGATCCATCCTTCGGAGCTGGAAGAGATGATTTACGGTCTGCCGGAAGTCTCGGAGGTTCAGGTGTTCGGTTTTCCCTATCCCGGGAGGGGCCAGGAAGTGGCTGCCTGGGTGAAGCTCAAGAAGGGGGAGAACATAAGTATCGAGGCATTCTCCCGGGAGGTCCTCCAAAGGGTGCCCCCGGAAAAGGCCCCCCGCTTTTTCAAGTTCGTCTCCTCCTTTCCCATGACCCGAACGGGAAAGGTCCAGAAATTCAAGCTTTCGGAAATGGCGCAGGAGGAGTACCTGTAAGCAGCAACTTCCGGTGTTCCTGCATGGTGCACTTATTCATGACCACCGTGAGCCCTGAATCCCGGGCCTTACGGGCGGCCTCGTTGTGGACGATCCCGATCTGCATCCAGATCACGGATATTCCCGCTTCGATTGCCTCCTCCACCACGGGCGGGACCCTGGATGGGTTCAGGAAGAGGTCGGCCATGTCCACCCTGAAAGGGATATCCCTCAAAGACCTGTAACAGGGTCTTCCCAGGATTTCCTTCTGCCCGGGGTTGACCGGAATGATATCGTAACCCTGGGAGAGAAGGTACTTGGCGACCCGATGGCTGTCCCTTTTCTCCTTGGGGGAGAGCCCCATCACGGCGATGGAACGACACCGGAGTAAAATTTCGCGGATCTCCTCTGAAGGAGGATTGCAGTCAGGTATTTCACATTGCATTTTTTCGGAGATTCCTTCCTGGTCAGGAGTTTAAAAATTCCTTGACCTTTTCCACCTTCCGTTTGGCCTCAACGGCCTTCTTCACCCCCGGCACCTGTTCCATAACCTTTTCGGCTACTTTTTCTTCCAAGGCTGTGGAACCCTTTTCCCCCTCGGCCGGGGTCGTTCCGGATCCCTTGTCCGCGTTGCCTTCCTCTGCAATCTCTTTCCTTACTTTTTTAAACTCCCGTATCGCCCCGCCGATCCCCTTCCCGATCTCGGGCAGCCTCTTGGCCCCGAAAAGAAGGAGGACGATGATGGCGATGATGACAAGCTCTGTGGGTCCTAAACCGAACATAGAGATCTCCTTCAGGCGGATCGGGTGCCGGAAATGCCTTTCTCCCAATGTCTTGGTCCGGGGACTTGGCGTTCCCCGGGGAGGACTGAAGATGGAGAAGGAGATGCCTTCCCGATCCATTCGATGAGTTCCTTGGGGGGGAATGAATCGTCGGGGCCGATTTCCAGGATCCTATACCCCGATCGAGCAAAGAGGGCCGCCGCCACGCCCATCCCTTCTCCTGAAGGACTTTCGCAATAGGGAGAATGGATACCGCAGGAAGGGCTCTTGTCCTTGAGCAGGATGATTCCCGCTCCGAAGGTCCGTGCAAGATGCAAGCCCTCCGCCGCCCCCCTCAAGAAGGCCCGGGTCACGTCTTCCCCCGCCTCGTTCAGGACCTTGGCCCTGCCATGGATGACGTCCCGGCCGTCTCCTCCCTTGATATGGGCGGGGGGGCGCGGCGTGGGAAGCCCTCCCAGTTGTTCCGGGCAGAATGGGATGAACCGGGCGGATGGGGCGAAGGCCATGAGGGCCGGGGCTCCCTTTTCCCGGCCGTCGTATCGGCAATGGAGGCCGAGAAGACAGGCGCTCACCAGGATGGGGACCTTTTCAAAGGTCGGTACTCGGCTAACCGTCGAATCGGATGGGATCTTCATTTTCCTCCCGAGCTTCCACGGACCCGATGTGATAGGCGGTTTCCCCCATGGCTTCGAGCCTTAAGAGAATCTCATCCAGGTCCTCCTCGGCAACGGTCATGGCCAGGCCGAGCCCATTGTTGAAGGTGCGCATCATTTCCTCCCGTGATATCTTTCCCACCCTTTGGAGATATTGAAAGACAGGCTGCGGCGTCCAGGAACGGGTGTTGACGACCACCTTGCACTGCCTGGGAAGGATTCGTGGGAGGTTTTCCATGAGACCTCCGCCCGTGATATGGGCGATACCGTAAATCTTGAAATCCCGCCGCATGTTCCGGATGGCGCGGGCATAGATCCTCGTTGGTTCCAGGAGTTCTTCACCGAGAGTTCGTCCGAAATCTTCCACGTAGTCGTTGACCGACATCTTGAGTTCTTCGAAGAAAATCTTTCTCACCAGGGAATAGCCGTTGCTGTGAAGGCCGCTTGAAGCGATCCCCACGAGTTGATGCCCCACGGCGATCTCGGAACCGTCCAGGAGTTGGTCGTTGTCCGTCAATCCCACCACAAAACCCGCGATGTCGTACTCGTCCTCTCCGTAAAAGCCGGGCATTTCGGCCGTTTCTCCACCGATAAGGGAACAGTCCGCTTCCCTGCATCCCTCGACGATCCCCTTTACAATCTCAACGGCCTTGTCGACGTTCAGTTTGCCCATGGAGATGTAATCGAGCATGAAAAGGGGAAAGGCCCCCTGCACCATGATATCGTTGACGCACATGGCCACCAGATCGATCCCGATGGTGTCATGTTTGTCCATCAGAAAGGCCACCTTGAGCTTGGTCCCGACACCGTCGGTCGAGGAGACCAGTACGGGATCCTTGAAGTCCTGGACATGCAGGGAAAAGAGGCCGGCGAAACCCCCAATATCCGTGATGACCCCTGACTTGAAGGTGGTGCTTACCAGGGGCTTTATGCGTTCCACGAGGCGGTTGCCGGCATCGATATCCACGCCGGCCTCCGCGTACCGATCCTTCTTAGGCTTTGCCATTGTTCGCTATCCTTGCTGGGCCCCGGTGGAGCTTGGAAAGACCTTGAATGTTTAACCCAGATAACCAGAGGAACGTCTTCGCGCCCTCCGTCCGCCTTGAATCCCAGGCGGACTTATGTAGTTACCTGATCCGGATTCAATCCTCCCTATATCTTTCTTGTGATCTCCCTGTCAATCGTTTTCCAAGGGGTGTTTTGGCATACAGGACCTGTGCGGGCGGTTTTATCCGGTGTCCTGAATGGGCACAAATGGGAGGGGAGAATCTCTGATACGGGATTGGAGAACGGGATCAGTCCCGGACCAGGACCCTGAGCAAGAGGTCTCCTCTATCCCCTTTTTCGGAATAGCGACCCAGGCCGGAGAGGCGAAGCAGGGTGCCGTGCCGGATCCCGGGGGGAACCATGACCCTCAAGATCCGGTTACGGAGGCCCCATTGGACGTTGACCAGCTTGTAGGTCCCTTCCCGCGCTTCCCGGGGGGTTATGACGAGATTCCCGTAAAGATCCGGACCCCCGACGGAGGCCGCCGGGCGGATGACCTGGAGGCGGGGTGTCCGCCCCCTTTCCGTGGAAGTCCTGAGGCGTTTCGTGATTCCGGTCTGGGGAAGGCTCAGGAACAGCTTCAGAAAGGCCATTCCAGCCAAAAAACCGCCCACGTGGGCCCACCAGGCGATTCCGCCCGCCTGGCCTGCACTTCCCGTTGCGCTTAAAAACTGGATCAGAAACCATATCCCCAGGAAGAGAAAGGCAGGCAGTTCCACGAAATAGGGGATAAAAAAAATGGGAATCAGGGTCAGGATCTTGGCTCCCGGGTAAAGGAGCAAATATGCCCCCATGACACCGGCGATGGCTCCGCTGGCACCGATTGTGGGAACAGGGGAGTGCCAATTCATGGAGAGATGAAACAGACCCGATGTCAGACCGCAGGCCAGGTAGAAAAGCAGGTACCTCAGGGGGCCCAGCCTGTCCTCCACGTTGTCGCCGAAGATGTAAAGGGTCCACATGTTACCCAGAAGGTGGAAAAAACCCCCGTGCAGGAACATGAAGGAGAAAAGGGAGAAGATTTGCTGGAAGAAGGTGAAGTGGACTGACACTTCAGGGACCGAGTACCGGATGGGAACAAGACCGTAGAGAAGGATAAAACGATCCAATGCAGGCCCCTGGGCCAATTGCACCAGATAAAAAAAGACGTTTGAAGCAATGATGATGGTGTTGACGACCGGGTAGTTTTTCGACGGGGTCGTGTCTCGAATAGGTATCATGAGCGAATCAGAGAGAAAAGAGTAAACTGTTATCGGCCGATGCCGATACCTTTAGGGGCCAAGGATCCGAGGGTTCAAGGGGTCAAGTGAAAAACATCTTTATTTTAAATCCCGGTTTCTCACTCGAACCCTGGGCCCCTTGGATCCTTGAACCCTATTAAAAAACGATCGAACTAAAGTCTCCGCATGAAGACCGAAGGTTCTCTCCTTCCCGGAATAGGACATTAAAGATGATAGACCGTTTCAATCATCATACACGAAAAGAATGGCGGGATAAACCACGGGATGCCTGACACGGGATAAAGGGGGAGGGGAACTTGTTGGAGAGGCCGAATCCCTGGATCCCTCAATCCATGGGAGAGCCGCGAGTCGGTCAACCACGGGTGTCGATGAACCGAGGAACCTTTTTCCGTTTGCCGCCGTATCCCTTCAGGGCCCTTCGGCCCCTTCGCACCGCCTTGATTTCCTCCATAAGGGCATCCCGCTTCTCCGATAAGAGCCGCTCGATTTCCCCGTCGATTTCCTGGATTGATTCAATAATACGGGCACATTCCGCTTTAAGGGTGCGGATCCTCGACTCTTTCGCGTTCCCAGTCGCCGGGCCGTTGATTTTCATAGAGGAGATCTTCCGTTGAATCCCCTGCCTTCGGCCCGAAAGCTTTGAAAAGAGGTCCATTCGTTCCTCGGAAACCAGTTCCTTCTGCTTGAGGGCGAGGTCCTTCATCTCCAGGAACAGGTCCCTTTTCAATTGCCATTGCTCTACCACGTCCACGCCTTCTCTCTCCCTCGTAAAAGTTTCCAGGAGGTTTTTGGGGGCACGATGCTTATCTAGTGCCCATCCATAAATGGCCAATTTCCGCAATCTTCCGCCTCCGTCACGGCTACGGCGTGACAGGCTGCATCAGGCTCAAACCGGGGACCCACCCGTTGGGTGGGGAGTCGTCGCTACCGGGCGGACAAATTTTAATCCTTGAAGTTCTTAAGCCCCTATAGAATTTATCGCTTCAAGCAGGAT
>JAFDEE010000071.1 GCA_019310525.1 Deltaproteobacteria bacterium
TTTTTCAAAGGTCTCTCTTCGCCTGAAGGCCCAAGGTTCTCTTATTCCCAGATTGGGACATTAAGCTTCCCTCAGGGTTTTCCCGCATCAGGCCCCCAGGGACTTAAAACAACATGAGTTCGAGTTCAATTTTTTGCTTATGAAGGCTGTAACCACCCTGATTCTAATATTATGTCTTTTACCCGTGACTTCTCAGGCGGCAAAGCTTTACAAATGGGTCGATGAAAAAGGTGTCGTCCATTTCTCCGACCGAAAACCGGAGGATCCAGGAAAAATCCGTGGCCCCCTCGAAGTGCGGGAACTCAAAGAGCCAAAATCAAAGGAAACCCCATCACATCCCGTCCTCCCCTCTTTCTCCCGCAATCCTATTGAACATGCAACCCATTGCACCTTTACAATAAAAGGACCGCGGCGTCTTGGGAGCGGCTTTTTCATATCTTCAAACGGGTATGCCATAACCTGTCGACATGTAATCGAGGGAGAAACAGGACAGGTGGCCTTGCTTCGCAATCATTCAGAATTCCCTATAAGTGTCATATCCATGAGTGCCCGGCATGATCTGGCCCTCCTGCTCGTACTATATGCGAAAAATACCCCCTTTCTCTCTTTGCGGGATCCTCACACCCTTGTGCCCGGGGAACGACTTTTCACCATCGGAGCCTCAGCCGGTCTCGATTCAACCATCACCGACGGTGTTTTCACGGGCTTCAGAAAGATGAGAAAAAGCGGGGAAGTGGTCATTCAGTTTTCTGCTCCAGTCAATCGCGGGAACAGCGGCGGTCCCTTGATCGATGAAAAAGGAGAGGTTGTGGGGGTGGTGAGCATGAAGTATTCGAAAATGAACGGGGTTCCGGTAAGCGGAGTCGGGTTCGCTGTTCTTTCAAGTCAAGTCATAGAAGAATACAGATCCTATATCGAGGGTCAAAAATAAGGTACACAATGAAGATAGCCCAATTTTACAAGAACGATCGTATCAGGCTGGGACTTGTCAAGGAAAATGTCCTCGTCCCAATTGACTACAACGGCAGGATGGAGGAACTGATTCGTTCCGAATCCACGGATGTCACCCCTGGAGGGGATCCGATCTCCCTTGATGAAGTCCATCTTGCTCCACCTTTAACCTCTCCTTCAAAAATAATCGCTATCGGACTGAATTACCTGGATCATGTCCGTGAAAGCAAAGGAACCGTCCCGGAGACCCCTCTCGTTTTCTCCAAGTTCCCAAGCAGCCTTGTTGGGCATCGCGGACAAATCACCTGGAGCACCGGGTTGACACAAAAAGTGGATTTCGAGGCTGAACTCGCGGTGATCATGGGAAGGAAGACCCGCCGATGCCCGGAAGAGGAGGCCATGAACCACATCTTCGGATACACCTGCGCCAATGATGTCAGTGCCCGAGACCTTCAATTCGGAGACGGACAATGGGTCAGAGGGAAATCCCTGGATACCTTTTGTCCGCTTGGGCCATGGATCACCACGGTGGAGGAAATACCCGATCCCCATGACCTCACGATCAAGAGCCGGCTAAACGGTGTCTTGATGCAGGACAGTAATACTTCTTTTATGATATTCAAGATTCCTTACTTGATCAGTTTTCTCTCCCGGGCCTTTACCCTGCTCCCGGGCGACGTGATCTTGACAGGAACACCTCATGGAGTGGGCGCGTTTCGCGATCCATCCCTTTATATGAATGACGGAGATCAAATAGAGGTGGAGATCGAAGGGATCGGAACACTGTCGAATACTTGCCGGACTTTCCCTTAGAATACGGTTTTCCCTATGGGCCGCACTCACTTTGGTGTATCAAGCCCGACACACCAAAAGGATTTACCTCCGAACACGTGAAATGGTGTCGAATGATTGAATCCAAATCCTCCGGGAAACATGCCTCCTTTCGAAAAATAGCCCGGGAGTTACAGCTCTCTAAGGAAGAATGTCGAAAGCTTCGGGAAGCCTTGAGGGAATCCGAAGAAAAGTTCCAGGCCTTCACCGAGGAATCACCTAACATGATTTTCATCAACAAGGCCGGACGCATCGTTTACGCCAACAAGACCTGCGAAAGGAGGATGGGATACGAAAAGAGTGAATTCATTGATCCGAACTTTGATTTCAGGTGTCTCATCGCCCCGGAATCAGCCGAAATCGTTTCGGAGAATTTCAAGAGACACATGAAGGGTGATGAAATCGGACCCTATGAATACACCCTTATAACCAAGAAGGGGGAACGGATCGATGCGATCATCACTTCCAGGCTTATCCAATACGAAGGGGAAAGGGCCCTGCTCGGAATCGTCACCGACATCACCGAAAGAAAACGGGCGGAAGAGGCCCTGCGGGAATCCGAGGAAAAGTATCGCTTGCTCGTGGAAAACGCCAAGGAGGCCATTTTCGTCCTTCAGGACGAAAGAATCTGTTTTTACAATTCGAAGGCCGCTGAAATGGGGAGACGCCTCGGGGTCAACTTCGAGAAATCCTTTCTGGAGTATATTTATCCTGAAGACAGAAAACTGGTAAAAGAACGTCACCTCCAACGCCTTGAGGGAAGGCCGGTTCCGCCGGAGTATACCTTCAGGCTGATTGGTCAAGGGGGTGAAGTATACTGGGTAAATCTTAATGCCGTATGTATCAACTGGCAA
Source organism: Deltaproteobacteria bacterium (assembly GCA_019310525.1). Lineage (NCBI taxonomy): Bacteria > Pseudomonadati > Myxococcota > Myxococcia > Deltaproteobacteria bacterium. The sequence continues at coordinate 2,637 of JAFDEE010000071.1, forward strand.
GGCCGCCCCGCTACCCTAAACTTCATGAGAGACATTACGGCACAGAAAGAATTAGAGTCAAGGCTGCTTCAAAGTCAAAAACTCGAGGCCCTTGGCAATTTGGCTGGAGGCATCGCTCATGATTTCAACAACTTACTTATGGCTATCCAGGGCAATGCATCCCTCATGGCATTGGACATCCCTGATGATCACATGCACCAGGAATTCCTGAAAAATATTGAAAAATGCGTAAAGAGCGGATCAGAACTTACGCAGCAACTACTTGGATTTGCAAGGGGTGGCAAGTATCACGCAAAACCTACCGACCTCAACGAACTCGTTCGAAGGAATCTCCAGATGTTTGTACGAACCAAGAAAGAGGTCCATGTTCACAGCCGTTTCCAGGAGGATCTTTGGAATGTTGAAATCGATCGGGGTCAGATCACTCAGGTACTTCTGAACATCCTTCTCAATGCCTGGCAAGCTATGCCCGGGGGTGGGGATTTGTTCGTGGAGACCCGGAATATGTATCTCTCGGAGCCGGATTCCATCGCGTTGGACATCTCCCGCGGGAGGTATGTCAGGATCTCCATCAGGGATACCGGCACAGGCATGGATGAAGAAACCTTGAAGAGGATATTCGAGCCCTTCTTCACAACCAAAGAAAGAGGTAGGGGAACAGGACTGGGCCTGGCCTCCGCATACGGTATCATCAAAAATCACGGGGGCGGAATTGGGGTTTCCAGTAAATTGAGGCAGGGGACCATCTTCGACATCTACCTTCCTGCCTCCGAAAGAAAACCAAAGAAAGAGAAACCCAAAAGAGAAGATCTCTTCAAGGGGAAAGAAGGACTCCTGTTCGTGGACGACGAAGATTTGATACTTGTGATCGGCGTTAAGATCCTTGAAGGGTTAGGATATAAAGTGTATGCGGCAAAAAGCGGCGCAGAGGCGATAGAGATTTACAGGGCCAAAGGGAACCAGATTGATCTCGTCATTCTCGATATTATTATGCCGGGGATGGGAGGTCTGGAAACATATGAACAACTCAAAATGATAGACCCGGGGGTCAAGGTGCTGCTGTCCAGTGGTTACAGCGTTGCTGATCAGGCCTCGGAGATCCTGCAGCGCGGTGCCGATGGATTCATCCAGAAGCCTTACCGGATCAAGTCTCTTTCTCGCAAGATCCGGGAAATCCTGGAACAGTAACACATGTGATCCTGGGGGAATCACCTATGTGCATCATACTCCTGGCCCTCGATGTCCACCCGGAATACAAGCTCATTTTATTATCCAACCGGGACGAGTTCTATAATCGTCCGACCGCACCACTCGCATTCTGGGATGATTTTCCGGACTTGCTTGCCGGAAGGGATCTGAAGGCAGGCGGAACGTGGCTCGGTGTAACGCTGGGAGGGCGTATCGGGGCCCTGACCAATTTCCGGGATCCAGCAACAAGAAAAGAAAGGGCGCCCTCAAGAGGAAATCTTCTCAAGCGCTTCCTGACGGGAAAGGAATCCGCTTCCGCTTTTCTCCAAAATCTTCAAGAGAAGGCCTCCCGGTACAACGGCTTCAATCTCCTTATCGGCGATCTCGAAAAGATTTTCTGGTACTCAAACCGAGGGCGGGGAGCTGTTCGTCTTAAACCGGGAATATACGGACTGAGCAATCATCTACTGGACACCCCCTGGCCTAAGGTGACCTGGGGAAAGGAAGCCCTGAAGCAGGCCCTTCACCGCCCAAGGAGTCCAGAACCTTCCTCGCTTCTCGAAATCCTGCACTCACGCAGGATCCCGGATGACGAGTTGCTTCCGGATACCGGCGTGGGGATTGAATGGGAAAGACTTCTCGCACCCATTTTCGTCGTCAGCCCAAAATACGGAACACGGGCCTCCTCAATCCTCCTCATCGACAGAAAACACCGGGGTATTTTTTGGGAAGAATCGTTCGGGTCGGACGGGAAACCCCTCGGAACCCATCGCTACACTTTTCAGTTAATGAAATCAAAGATCAGAAGATAGGCTGCTTTGAACCGGCTAAAAGCGTTCAAAATGAATAAATTCGCCGACCGACCTTCGCTTGGGCGCAGGAGGATCCTGATCCGGGTAACCCAGAGGAATGAGGGCAACAACCTCACACCCTTCTTTCACTCCCAGAATCTCCCCGGCCTTGTCGTGATCCAGCATGCCCACGATCACGGTTCCAAGGCCATGGTCACAAGCCGCAAGGCAAAGGGACTGCGAAGCGATGCCCATATCGAACATGAACCAGTCTCCGAATTTGGTGACGGCCTTTCCCTTGTAATATCCTGATTGTTTCAGCCGGGCGCAAAGTGCAAGGACAACCGGGGCCTTTAGAACCGCCTTTCGTGCGGGATTAGTCTTTCCCAGGGTTTCCGCCAGGGCTTCCTTCGTAACAGGATCCTTCACCACCACAACTTCCCAGCACTGGGTGTTGGCCCAAGATGGGGACCACCTGACGGATTCAAGAACATCTTCGACCAGGCCGTCCGGCAAGGCCTTTTCCTGGAATTTCCGTATACTCCTCCGCTGTTTGAGTATTTCCATCAACTCGGCCATTTATCTCCTCCTCGTGCATCCCCCCGCCCTTTATTATGTAAGGGCCGACACCATGTTAAAAGCCTCCCGGAAAGGGCTTTCGTCGTGCATATAATATGGGCTTAATCCATCGCGGATAGGACCTGGAATCCTTCCGCCTCCAGGGCCTCTCTTATAGGGGTCGTTTTGCAGGAACTAAGGCGAAAGCAATAGGTTCGTTCGTTAGTCATCTGGGGCACTACACCGACGTTAATGATATCTCCACCACTTTCGTGGATGATCTGAAGAGCCCGTTTAAAAGAACCAGCTTCCTGCCCGATCACGACATCGATTCGGGAACTGGATTTCAGGATGCCCATCATGTCTATGAAGGCCCTGAGGATGTCCGTCTGTGTAATTATCCCCACCAGTCTCCCGTTTTCAACAACCGGCATACCGCCGATCTTTTGGGTGTAAATAAGTTGAGCCGCACTTTCGACGGAATCACCCGGCTCAACGGTAATGGGATCCCTGATCATCAGATCCTTCAAGGAAAGATCCGCGACCATCGAGGGAATAAAGCCGATCTTCAAGTCGGCCAGGGTCACGAATCCTTTAAGCTTATTGTTTTTCCCAACAACAGGCAGATGCCTGATGGAATGCTCCTTCATGACTTCGATGGCCTCTTGGATCGAAGCCTTCTCTCCGATAGTAATCGGATTAGGGATCATCAATGTCCTGATCTTCATAATTCGTTTCTGGTTGGCACCTGCTTTTCCTGCGCCGGAATCTCCGTCAACCCTTGCTTGTAATTTTTTCCCGCTTTATTGGTTCCTAAATTGAGCGATTTCCGAGTTTTCAGGAGACCTGAATAAGGCGTGCATATCAGTACGCCGCAATGACGGAATCCGAAAGGATCTCATCAAAATTTTGAAACGCTCAGTTTAGGTGGTTTTTTATAGGATCTGGCTTAGAAACAACTTGGTCCTTTCATGTTCGGGGTTTGTGAAGAAATGTTCGGCCGTTCCCTCCTCTACGATTTTTCCCCCGTCCATAAAGATCACCCGATCGGAAACCTCCCTTGCAAATCCCATTTCGTGAGTTACAACCACCATGGTCATACCTTCTCTTGCCAGGGTTTTCATGACATCCAGCACTTCTCCGATCATTTCGGGGTCCAGGGCCGACGTGGCCTCATCAAATAGCATGATCTTGGGTCGCATAGCCAGGGCCCGAGCAATGGCTACACGTTGTTGTTGTCCCCCTGAAAGTTGTGAAGGATATACATTTTCCTTCTCAAGAATACCCACCTTGTGAAGCAGCTCCTTGGCTATCTCCTCTGCCTCCTCTCTGCTTCTCTTTCGAACGACGGTCTGAGCCAGGGTTACATTTTCAAGCACGGTTTTGTGGGGGAAAAGATTGAACAATTGGAAAACCATGCCGATTTCGGCACGAACCTTGTTGATATCGACCTTTTTATCGGATATGTCGACCCCGTCTATTATGATCTGGCCGCTGTCAATTTCTTCCAGCCGGTTCAAGCACCTCAGAAAAGTACTTTTACCAGAACCGCTGGGCCCGATAATAACAACCACTTCCCCTTTCTTGATATGCGTGTTGAAATCGATCAGGGCCTTTACTTCTTTCCTATCCGGAGTCTTAAAGGTCTTGTAAACGTGCTTTGCCTTAATCACTGATGGCAAGCCTCCTTTCGATATACTGGGTAGCCATTGATAACGTAAAGGTCATGACAAGGTATAGAAACGCGACGGTAAAGTAAATTTCGAATGCGGAATAGGTCCTTGCCACGGCCTGCTGTCCTTGAAACATTAGATCAGCGAGCGCGATGACGGAAACAAGGGATGAGTCCTTTATTAGTGAGATGAACTGACCGGCCAATGGGGGAATGATCTGTTTAAAGGCCTGCGGAAGAATAATATGCCGCATGGCCGTTCCATAAGGCATTCCCAAAGATCTTGCCGCCTCCATCTGTCCTTTTGGGATGGCCTGGATTCCGGCACGCACGATTTCACCCACATAAGCTCCAGCGAAGATGGCCAATGCCGCCGCCCCGGCGACAAATGCGGATAGGCGGAGCATGGATCCCACGAAAAAGTAGATGATGTAAATCTGGACGAGAAGAGGCGTATTTCGGATGAGTTCCACGTAGGCGAGGGAAAGCCCCCTGGTGACAGGTTCTTTTGAAAGTCTGGCGATTCCGACTACGGTACCGATAATGACGGCGAAAATTATGGAAACGACCGAGATTTTCAACGTCAACATGAATCCGATCATCAACACCCCCATACGAAGCCGGGGCGTCGGATCATCGGCGGACTTTGATCCGTAATAAAAAATCATCTCAGGGATTCTTTCCCAATGCCAAATATAGGTTATCCCTTTCCTGGCGAAAAAGTAATAGACGAAAAAAACAATGACCGCCAAGACGCACAATGTAATAAGAGAGCGAATAGTGAAGCGCAATTCAATTCTCCTCGATTAAAAGAGGGAGATGCCCTCGGACATCCCCCTCCGTTTCATTTTTACTGCTTCTTAGCAAGTTCTTCAATGTAATCCACGAACCATTTTTTCTTGAGCTGATCCCACCGGCCGTCTCCCCGGACCTGACGCAGGAAATTGTTCAAGAAATTGAGAAAATCCGGGTCGCCTTTTCGGATCGCCCAGGCCAGCGGTTCGTAGGTCAAGGGAGTGAAAAGCCCTACAGTTGTTTTTTTGTATTTGGCGGCAAAGACCCTGACCTGAGGTTCATCGTAAATAAAGGCATCTGCGAGGCCATTGGCGACCTGAAGTGCTCCTTCGGCCTCGGTTTTGAAGAACCGATGCGTCGCAAGGGGCATCAGTTTTTCGGCGGTGAACTGACCGGTAACGCCGAGCTTGCTGGTGATGATGATACCCTTCTTGTTGAGATCCTTGGGGCCCTTATACTTACCGGCATTTTTCTTGTTAATGAGCAGGCACTGACCGATGTAATAATACGGTTCACAGAAGTTGACCTTCAGGTTCCTCTCCTGGAGGATGGTCATGCCGGACATGATGATATCAAACTTGTGTGTCATGAGGGCGGGGATGATCCCTTCCCAGGCCGTGTTCACCAGCTTAACCCTTTTTTCACCGCCTTTCCCGAAAATGGCCTTTCCCAGTTCATAGGCCATGTCTACGTCAAAACCGACTATGTTTCCCTTTTCATCCTGCATTTCAAAGGGCTGGTAACCGGCTTCAAGCCCTACCAATAATTGTCCCCGTTTCTGTATTTCTTCCAGGGTGGAAGCCTTGGCCAGGTCTTCCGTTGTGAAGGCCATCGCAGGGGTCAGGCCGAAAGCAACTATACACAAGGAGAACAAAAGGATCGATACAATCTTTTTCATATTATGCTCCTCTCTCATGAAGTAGTTGAAAATAATGGAACAACGTGACAAATTCCCGGCATAAGATGAAATATCCTCCCCTCTTGTGATGTATCACCCCCCTTCGTTTTTTCGGTGGTTTTCCATCAGGGCCAGGCCTTCCACTTGGCCCGAGAGCAACATCATCTCATTTTCGTATTACCGTGGGCTGCTTAAAAAAACCCTCCTCCCATAATGTGTGAAATCTTATATCCTCAATCTTCGGCCCTGCAAAAACGACAAACTCTCCTCTAAGGGAAAAATACACCGGGACAAACTACCAAATTTTAACCTTAAAGGATCTCATCAAAATTTTGAAACGCTCAGTTTAGGATTTAATTGCCGAGACCTTTTCTTTGATCAACACCTCTCCATTCACGATTGGGCACGCACTTTGATGGTCGCAAGACGAAATACAATACTCAATTTATGGTGAGCCCAAGCAAGAGGAAGAGTTGAGCCTTTTTGGCGCGCGATTCGGGTTTTGGCGGCCGATTCTGGTTCAAGGGGGATATTTTTAATGAAACCTTGCGCCGGAAAGAAAAATCACTTGATCCTGGAAACAAAAATTCATTCCTCATCTATCAAGGTTTCTGGAACTTTATAAAAGTAGCCCGAATGATGTCAATCATTTTATACGACATTCCCTATACATCGTAGCCCCCTTATGTAACGACCATCCATAAACGGCCCTTTTGTGCCCAATGTTCCGCCCTCCTCACAGCTACGAAGTGACAAACTCTGTCAGGCTCAACCCGATGAAACCAAACCGTCTGAATAGTGGGGATTCATTGACGAATGAGCGGCCTTGTCAAGCAGGTCGGTCCCCCCGCCCCTTTTGAGCAAATCTCCGATCCCTCGAAAACACTGACCTCCACTCCAGCCTCTTCAAGCCGCGCTCTGGTCTTTGGATTTCCATCGATCATAACGGCCTTTCGGGGCGCAACGGCCAGGACATTGCAACCCATGGTCTCGAATTCCTCATCCGGGACCTCAACGAGCTCGATTCCCCTTTTAAGGAGCGCTTCACGGAAAGGAATCGGCATCAAAGGAGAATAAACGAGGGCCAGATCCCGGTCCAGAGGACTGATGATAGACATCAAATGAAACACGTCATCCATTCCCCTCCAATGTGGAAGAGGGACCACCAGGATTTCATCAACGACATCCCCGAGCAGGCTCCTGAGCTGCCGAATTCCTTCATCGTTTGTTCGGTAACTCCTGGCAACGGCGAGGGTTCGTTCATCGATCCAGGTGACATCACCTCCCTCCAGACGTCCTCCCTCCCTTATTCGTCCAATGATGGGTAAACCCAAGTGCTCGTAAAGTTCGCCTTGAGCATCGGGTTCTTTTCCGCGCTGTTCCTTTCCCATGTTGCAAAGTATGATTCCTTTGGAACATACAACCGAGGCATCCCTTACATATATGGAATCCAGCCCCGTCTTCCCATTCGGCGGGAGCCAATGAATCTCAACCTCAAATTCCTTGAGAAGGGACAAGAATCGTTCATACTGGTCAACGGCTTTCTCGAAATTCGGCGGGCCGGTGTAATGAAGATTTCTCCACTCTCCTTCAATCTTTTCCTGGCTTCCGAAGGCATCCTTGGCATGCTTCAGAAGGACACTCTTAAGGGCGGACACATCCGATTGCAGGAAGGGCTTCATTCTGTCAATTCTCCTTTTCGCTAGGCGGAAATTTCCAAATGGCCTTGTAGTCCGTCACCACATGTCGAGGTATAAACAAATTGAGACAGTGGATCGGGGAGGAGGCCTCTTTAGAATGAAAAGGGAATAAAAATCTTATTCCCCGTCGGGCAGCTTCAAGAAACCGATACCCTCTTGGCCGTGGCCGTCCTGATAAACATGCAGGTATTCCCCTCCTGAACAGGAAGGAAGATGAAGTACCCGAACCACCGTTCCATAAGAAGCGTACTCGGGAGCCAATGAATCAATGACATTGGGTTTTTGGAGAAAAAATTCTTCGCGGAAGATCGTTCCCTTGTTATCAGGGTAGATAGCGATGGGTACGATCCGTGCCTCAACCAGGTCATTGAAGAAATGGGTGCCGAAGGAAACTTCAGGGGTGCTCCCGTCTTCTTCAAAAGCGATTTCCCCGAGTACCAAAGTCCGGTTGATGTCTTCGTATCCCACCCTGACCCCCAGATTGATATCGTTGCTGCCCCATCGTCCCGGTCCGAACAGGCCGTAACGCTTTCCTTCCAGGACCCTGTTCAACTTGCTTACAACGCGCCCGACCATGACCTTTTCATCATATGTGGAAAGTTGACTGTAAGCTTTTGGATCCACGTACACGATGTACTCGATATCGCGAATGATGCTGTTGGACACAATGCGATCGTTGGTGAACAGGATGGAATCATCAGGGATATCCGAGGGAATCCTCACCGCGCTCAACTCCTCGGCGATTGCCAGGGTGCGGCATTGCAAGAGATAGAGTTTTCCATCCTCCCAGGCGAACTCCACATCCACAGGTCGCCCGTAAGCCTCCTCCAGACGACGGAGAATCTTTTTCATCAAGGAGACAAAGGGAGAGTTCTTCAAAAAATTTTCAAAGGTGATGCAGGCCTGGTGGATGTCCCCTTCCTGACCTTTGAACAGAGGGGCGGAAAGATGGCCTGACTGGTTGTATGACAGGGCATAGAAACGATCCTCTTCGGATACAAGGGGTAAAATTTCCAAAGAGGGCTTGGTCTCCACTTCTCCTGATTCGAGGTTCAGGACATCTACGTACTTCTGTGAATAGCGCATGATTTGGCTGGCCCCGACCTCTGGCCGAATCATGGGATGACTCAAAGGCACCATCCGGGGATAATCCGATCCGACCCTGTCCACAGCCCGGGTTCCGAGCCCGAAGACCAGCCTGACGATACCGTCTTTCTTGCGGATCCGGGGCGTCCATCTATAAAGATTCTGAGAGTAAGCCACCCCGGCGGCAAAGGGAAAGAAGTACTTACCGAATCGCCTGCCCACAACCTTCTGGACCAGGACACTCATCTTTTCGTCGAAATCGAGCAGGTTGTGATCACGCCTGTAAAGGATAGGCGCCGGTCCGTAAGTACTCATGTGAACCCGCTTGAGGCCCCAGATGAATTCCCTGAGACGGGTTTCCGGGTCACCCTGGTTTGCCAGGAAAATGGAATCGTACTTTCCTGAAAAGGCCGATCCGAAGTTGTCTTCCAGCAGGCTTGAAGATCTCAGGATGAGGGGATGCTCTCCGACCTTTTCGATGAATTCACGGAAGGTTTCCACCGTGTCCGGCGGGAAGGAGGCATTCCTGAAAAGCTGGGAAATATTCTTGTAATCCTCTTCGATAGCCTCCCTGGTCTTGTATTTCTGGCTATGGAACTGGTGGAGGCCGTTGAAATCAATGAAGTCGGAAAAGATTCCTGAGTTGAAATAAAAGGACTCCGGCACGCGGATGTACTCTTCGAGTTCCGGGTCCCTCTTGGCAAGCCTCGGAACAAGGATCTTGTAAGCAAGGAGCAAACCGGCGGACTTACCCCCGATCCTTCCCGGACGCCGACGGTTCCAATAGGAGTGATCCAGCATTTCCTCTGTATCGCGGATCGTAATATGTTTCTTTGCGATACTGATGAAGGGAAGTTGATTGGAAATAAAATGGTTGATAAGCCCCACCCTGACGCCCTCTGCTGCCACCGGATCGATGTAAAGATCCCCTTGGGGGATCTCGCAAAAGGCCTTCAGGGCTTCCTTGATCTTCAGGGATGTTGCCCCCTCCGTATTAACCACGCGGTTAAGGGTATGGAAAAGCTCCTCTTTGCGGGCGAGGTTGATATGGTCTTCGATCTCTTCCTGCGAAAAATTTTTCGCGAAGTAGAGATCAATGAGCGCCCCCTTGTACTCCTTGAGATTCTCCTCATCGGCGGGGATTCCCAGCTTTCTGAGTTGTTCCCGGACCTCCCGCTCAAGCCGCTCTTCGTCCAATATCCCCCTTTCCTTCAAAGCCGTTAGAAATATCTCCCGCATCGAATCGATGAGATGGGGATATTGGGCCATCTTCTGATACATGCGGTAGGCCGGGACCAGGTCCATTCCGCTTCCTCTCTTTCGTTTAATCCTTTGGAAGGACAGGACGGCGGGTTACACCCACCCTCTCAACTTGCAGGCCTCGGCCACCCGAGCCACGGATACCAGGTAGGCCGCTTGCCGCATATTGACTTTTTTGTTCTCGTACATTTCATGAACGCTCAAGAAAGCACGGGACATTTTTTCGTCAAGTCTCCAGTGAATCTCTTTCAGTTTCCAGTAAAGATTGTAGGTATTCTGGACCTGCTCAAGATAGGAGACCGTCACCCCGCCGGCATTGGCCAGAAAGTCGGGCAGCACGATGACACCTTTATCGTAAAGGATATCGTCCGCATCCGGGGTGGTGGGACCGTTGGCCAGTTCGCAGAGGAATTTGCACTTGAGCCGGTCGGCGTTTTCCGCCGTGATGACGTTTTCAAGGGCTGCGGGGAAGAGGACCATAACTTCCAGCTCCAGAAGATCCTCATTGGAAATAGCCTCTGTTCCGGGAAAATCCGCCACCGCCCCGGTCCTCATTTTGTGCTCAATCAGTGCTTCTACATCAATACCGTTAGGGTTATAAACACCTCCCTTTGAATCAGAGGCCGCAATCAGTTTGAGACCAAGAATTTTCTCTCCAAGACGCGCAGCAAACTGTCCTGCGTTTCCGAAACCCTGGATGGCCATCTTTTCTCCCTGCAACTCGATGCCGTAAGTCTTTCCGGCCTCGCGCAAAACATAGATTCCACCCCTGGCCGTCGCATCGTTTCGGCCTTCGGATCCGCCCACGGGGATCGGCTTTCCGGTAATGACCCCGGGGTGTTTCTCTCCCATGATGGTTTCATACTCATCCATCATCCAAGCCATGATCTGGGGAGTCGTATAGACATCCGGGGCCGGCACGTCCCGGGTGACCCCAAGCGAGCGGCTGATGGCACGTATATATGCCCTTGCCAGGCGCTCTTTTTCCGTTTCGGAAAGTTCCTTGGGATTACACACGATGCCTCCCTTTCCACCCCCCAGCGGTATATCTACGACCGATGTCTTCCACGTCATCCAGGCGGCAAGGGCCCTCACCGTATCGATGGTTTCGTCCGGATGCCACCGGATCCCGCCCTTCGCAGGTCCACGAGCAGTGTTGTATTGCACCCTGAATCCATGGAACACTTTGGTGGAGCCATCATCCATCCTGACGGGCATCGTGAAATGCAACTCCCTCATGGGCCACCTGAGCAATTCATGGGTCGCCGCATCGAGGCCGAGTTTTTCCGCTGCATCGTCCAGTTGCTGTTGCGCGATTTTGAAGGGATTGAGTTTCTCGTTCATGTCCGCCTCCTTTTGGATCTTGAAGTAAGTTAGTTTCCAGATTTCATCTCTGGATGGACACTAGTTAATTGTCCCATTCTGGTAATGGGAGAAACCTCCGCCTTCAAGCGATAATAGTTTATTGTATTCGGTAAAAACCTAAGTAAACTACGTACCGGCTGAAGCCGGTAGCTTTGGAATCGGCTGCAAGCCGACTAAAGATCGTTACCGTCAATCTTGAAGTCACCGTCTGGGGGCTCATGTCCCTGCTGCTC
>JAFDEE010000072.1 GCA_019310525.1 Deltaproteobacteria bacterium
TTCATCCGGGCGGAATCAAGATTGTTTATGCAAAAATCAAGGAAAACAAGATATGGCGCTATACGGGTCCTGGGCGCTTCTCAGAACAACCTGAAGAACCTGAACCTGGAGATCCCTCTGAACCGGTTCACCGTCGTGACCGGCCCGAGCGGTTCCGGAAAATCCTCCCTGGTCCTTGACACCCTTTATGCCGAGGGGCAGCGGCGGTACGTGGAGACCTTTTCCCCTTATGCCCGCCAATTCATGGAGCGGATGGACCGGCCCAAGGTAGAGCGCATCGAAAACATACCGCCCGCCATCGCCATAGACAGAAAGGAACCGGTCCGGACTTCCCGTTCCACGGTCGGAACCATGACGGAGCTCACGGACTATGTGAAACTCCTCTATGCCCGCCTGGGCCAGCTCCAATGCCGCGAATGCGGCCAGCCCGTCCGCCCTGGGAGCCCGGAGAAGGCTTGGAAGGCCATTTCGAAAACGCCGGATCGATCCGAGGTCATCGTCACTTTTCCTCGCCCCCTGAACAGTTTGACACCCCGGGAGATGAAACGGGAACTCATCCGGCTGGGCTTTACGCGGATTTTCCAGGACCAACAAACAATATCCCTTGAAGAATGGGAGCCGGGGGAAACGGAACGGGAGGTTCAAGTCGTGGCGGACCGTTTCCCTTTCCGCCCCTCGGACCGAAAGAGGGTCATGGACTCCCTGGAGCAGGCCTTTGATTTCGGGGAGGGAAGGGTGGATATCTGGATCAACCGGGAGCAACACTTGGCCTTCAGTAACCGGCTTGAGTGCCCGCGATGCCACATCGCCTACCGCCCCCCGGTCCCCAACCTTTTCTCTTTCAATAGTCCCATCGGGGCCTGTGGGCAATGCCGGGGTTTCGGGAGAGTGATCGATATCGATCTGGATCTCATCATTCCCGACCCTTCCCTTTCCATCGCCCAAGGAGCCGTCAAACCCTGGGGCGGTCGGGATGAAGGCCGCATGGAATACCGTGACCTGGCCGCATTCTGCCGTCAAAAGAAAATCCCCCTGGACGTTCCGTTCAAGGCCCTCTCCAGGGCCCAGCAAAAGGCCATCATCGAGGGAACCAGCGACTATTACGGCATCCGGGGATTCTTCAAGTGGCTGGAGACCAAGACCTACAAGATGCATGTAAGGGTATATCTCTCCCGATACCGCGCCTACCGCACTTGTCCGGCCTGCGGGGGAACCCGGTTTCAGCCTGAAACCCTCCTTTATCGCATCGGCGGGCGACATATCGGGGAAGTGTATGCCCTGAGTGTAGGCAGGGCCCTGGAATTTTTTGAAAATCTCTCCGTTTCACCCAGAGACAAGGCGACCCGGCTGATCCTGGAAGAGGTACTGAGCCGACTCCGCTACCTCCAAGACGTGGGATTGGGGTATCTGACCCTGGACAGGCAGTCCCGAACCCTTTCCGGGGGAGAGGTGCAGCGGGTGGCCCTGACCTCGGCCCTGGGATCTTCGCTCGTCAATTCCTTGTATGTCCTGGATGAACCAAGCATCGGTCTCCACCCCAGGGACAATCACCGGCTCATCCGCATCCTGAAAAGGCTGCGGGATCTTCCGAACACGGTCGTCGTCGTGGAGCACGACCCGGAAATTATCGGCCATAGCGACTACATGATCGATCTCGGGCCCGGCGCCGGGGAAAGGGGCGGACAGGTCATGTATTTCGGCCCCACCGAAGGGGCCGGAAAATCTCTCACCGGGCAATACGTTAAAGGGACCCGGAGCATCCCGGTCCCCAAAACGAGGCGGATCCCCGGGCGGACCCGGTGGATAACCGTGCAAGGGGCCTGCGAAAACAACCTGAAAGATATCGACTTGCGCATTCCATTGGGCCTCTTCGTCTGCCTGACCGGGGTTTCGGGCTCCGGGAAGTCCACCCTGGCCGAGGAGATCCTTTTCAAAGGCATCAAGAGACGATTGGGGAAGTCCGTGGACCGACCGGGCAGGCACCGGGAAATCAAGGGACTGGAGGCCATCGAAGATGTATTCCTCGTGGACCAGCGTCCCATCGGCCGTACCCCGCGGGCCAACCCCCTCACCTATACCCGGGCCATGGACGCGGTCCGCAAGCTTCTTGCCTCCACCCCTGAGGCCCGCAGGGCCGGATTCGGACCGGGGCACTTCTCCTTCAATGTCCCTGCCGGACGTTGCGAGACTTGCCGCGGCGCGGGATTCGAGAAGGTGGAAATGCAGTTCCTCTCCGATGTGTTTGTCACCTGTCCGGCCTGCAAGGGGAAACGATTCAAAAAGGGGATCCTGGAAATCCATTACCGGGGGAAAAACATCCATGACATCTTTTCCATGACCGTGGAAGAGGCCCTGGACTTCTTCAGAGATCACCCGGGACTGAGGGCGGCCCTCTCGCCCTTGTCGAGCGTGGGACTGGGTTACATGCGGCTGGGGCAACCGATCCACACCCTTTCAGGCGGCGAGGCCCAACGCCTCAGACTGTCCCGCTATCTCGGAGCAGGGAAGAACACCCCGGCCCTCTTTATCTTTGATGAACCCACCACAGGACTCCATTTCCAGGACATCGAAAAGCTCCTGGCGTGCCTGAACAGGCTGGTGGATGAAGGGAACACGGTCCTGGTCATCGAGCACAACATGGACGTCATCAAGTCAGCGGACTGGGTTATTGACCTAGGCCCCGAAGGGGGAGAGGAAGGGGGCTCGATCGTGGCCGAAGGATCGCCGGAGCGGATCGCCCGGAATGCCGATTCCCACACGGGGGCCTTTCTGAGGCGATATCTCTCGGAAAAGCCCGGCCCGATCCCCTCGTCTCCCGGCCTGACCGGCCCCTCCGCTGAAACCCATTCGGTCAATCCCGTGATCACGGTTTCGGGCGGGAGGGAACACAACCTCAAAAACATCCATGTTTCCATCCCCAGGCAGCAGATCGTGGTCGTTACCGGGGTCTCGGGTTCAGGGAAGTCGAGTCTGGTGTTCGATATCCTCTTTGCCGAGGGTCAACGCCGCTACCTGGAGAGCCTCGCCCCCTATGTCCGCCAGTACGTGAGGATCCTGGAGCGCCCGGACGTAGACGCCGTTTCCGGGCTCCCCCCTACCGTGGCCATCGAACAAAGGGTAAGCGGGGCGGGCCGTCGCTCCACGGTGGCTACGCTGACGGAGATCTACCCCTTCCTCCGCTTACTTTACAGCAAGCTTGGAAGCCGCCACTGCCCTCGCTGCGGGAGAAGACTTGTTACCCTGGGTCCGGAGGAAATCATTCGCCGGATCAAGGAACGTTACAGGGGCCGGAAGGCCCTGATCCTCGCCCCCAAGATCTCAGGCCGAAAAGGTTTTCACAAGGCCTTGCTGAACCGCGGCCGTCTCGAGGGGTACCGGGAGGCAAGAATCGACGGTGAAATCGTCCGGATCACAGAGGACATGTCTCTTGACCGGTACCGCGAACACGACATCGAGTTGGTGGTGGGCAGGCTCCCCCGCAAGGAAGTGGAGCCCGTGATCCTCAAGGCCCTTAAAGAGGGGAATGGGAGTCTCATCCTGGTGGACCCCAAGGGCCGGGAGGAGATCTTCAGCATCCGGGGTCTCTGTCCCTCCTGCGGCATCGGGCTCCAGGAACTCGACCCGCGACTCTTCTCCTTCAACAGCAGGTTAGGTGCCTGCCCGCGGTGCAACGGATTGGGTACCGTGGATGGAGCCGGAAAAAAGAGAGGAATCCCCTGTCCCCGCTGCGGCGGGAGCCGCCTTAAACCCGAGGCCCTCTCCGTAAAAATCGGGGGGCTCTCCCTGTGGGACCTTGTGCGCCATCCGGCATCCGAACTCCTCGACATTCTGGAAGGACTTTCCTTCAGGAGGGAGGATGAACCCATCGCCCGCCCCATCCTGGATGAAATCTCGATCCGGCTGGCCTTTCTGAAACGCCTCGGACTGGACTATCTTTCCCTCTCCAGGAGCGGCGATTCCCTCTCCGGCGGCGAGTCCCGCAGGATCCGGCTGGCTGCCCAGCTCGGCTCGAATCTTTCGGGGGTTTGCTATATCCTGGACGAGCCCACTATCGGACTTCATCCCCGGGACAACGGGATGCTCCTGGACGCCCTCGTTGAACTCAAAGGGCGGGGGAATTCCGTCCTGGTGGTGGAACACGACGAAGAGACCATCCGGCGGGCCGACCACATCATCGATCTCGGGCCGGGGGCGGGCAACAACGGGGGCCGTGTGGTGGCCTCGGGAACACTCGAGGACCTGAAAAAGGTGCGGTCTTCAGTAACCGGCGCTTCGTTCAACGGGACCCCCCCCGAATTGACTTCCCGCCTTCGTCCTTACAGGAACAGGAAGAAGCTGAAGATAATGGGGGCCTCGGAACACAATCTGAAGGGCATTACGGTGAGCTTGCCCCTGGGAACCCTTATATGTGTTACAGGGGTTTCCGGCTCCGGGAAGTCCACTCTCCTGAAGGAGACCCTGTTCAAGGGTGTGCGGAACCGCCTGCTCAAACGAAACGACCCCGCGGGCCGGGTTCGGGACATCAGGGGCTGGGAAAACCTGGACCGGGTGCTGGAAGTGGACCACAGCCCCATCGGCAGGACTCCCCGATCGGTGCCCGCCTCATACGTC
Source organism: Deltaproteobacteria bacterium (assembly GCA_019310525.1). Taxonomy (NCBI): domain Bacteria; kingdom Pseudomonadati; phylum Myxococcota; class Myxococcia; species Deltaproteobacteria bacterium. The sequence continues at coordinate 4,612 of JAFDEE010000072.1, forward strand.
GGATTTCTTTCCGAAATCCGGAGGCTCCTCTCCGGCACTCCCCGGGCCAGGGCCCGGGGCTTCCCTCCCGGCCGCTTTTCATTTAACGTTAAGGGCGGCCGGTGCGAGGCATGCAAGGGCCAGGGATCGGTCAAGGTGGAAATGAGCTTCCTCCCTGACGTCTTCATCCCCTGCGAGGTGTGCGGCGGGCGGAGATTCAACCAGGAGACCCTGGATATCACTTACAAGGGCAAGAATATCTCCCAGATCCTGGATCTTACCTTCGAGGAGGCCCGGGAGGTTTTCTCCGCCGTGCCCGCTATTCGACGTGCCCTCCGGCTGGTTTGTGATGTCGGGCTCGGATACCTGGCCCTGGGGCAACCCAGTCCCACCCTTTCGGGCGGGGAGGCCCAAAGAATCAAGCTGGTGAAGGAACTCGCGAAACCCGGCAGCGGCCGGACCCTTTATGTCATGGACGAGCCCACCACCGGTCTTCACGTGGCCGATGTGGGCAGGCTGGTTCAGGTGCTTCAGGCACTGGTGGAGCGGGGGCATACCGTTGTGGTCATTGAACACAACATGGAAATTATCAAAGAAGCAGACTACATTGTGGATCTCGGGCCGGAGGGAGGAGAAGGAGGGGGCTGGGTGGTGGCAGCGGGATCCCCCCTGGAACTTCTCTCCCACCGGGAGGAGTCCCACACGGCCCGGCACCTCGCGAGGTATCTCCGCAGGTAAAAGCCCTCTCCCCCGGGAGATGAGTGCCAAAAGTGAAGGGGCCCGGGACCGTAAAGGCATCCTTGCGGGGAAAGGCCGGAATCAAGGAGGGAAGGCACCTCCGCCGATGGCCTTATTCCGGGAGCAAATCACTTGACAGCATCCCCGGGCAGGGGTGTACACTCCCTTTTTCCTGACTTCATCTTAATCGGTCTTCTCGGGAGGAAAAACATGAAACTTCACGAATACCAATCCAAGGAGTTGTTCAAGAAATACGGGATCCCCGTGCCGGAGGGTCGGGTTGCCGCTTCGAAGGAAGAGGCCCTGGAGGTTTCCGAACTCCTCAAGGGGCCCCCTTGGGTTATCAAGGCCCAGGTTCATGCCGGCGGCCGGGGCAAGGCGGGCGGCGTCAAACTGGTTCGCTCCAGGGAGGAACTGGGGGAGGCCGCAGAGACCATTCTGAGCACCCCCCTTATCACCAAGCAAACGGGTCCCGAGGGCAGGAAGGTACATCGGGTGCTGGTCGAGGAAGGGGTCGAGATCGAACGGGAACTTTACCTGGCCATAGTGATCGACCGCTCCAGGGCCAGACCCGTGATGATCTTCAGCCAGGCGGGAGGCATGGACATCGAGGAGGTGGCGGAGCGGTCCCCTGAGCGGGTCCTGAAGGAATTCGTGGATCCCCGGACCGGTTGGATGCCCTTTCACGGACGAAATCTCCTCTATGCCCTGGATCCCCTTCCCTCCCCCGGGGCGGGAAAGGAACTCATGGCCGTGATGGATCGTCTTTTCAGGCTTTTCACGGCCTGCGATTGTTCCCTGGCCGAGATCAATCCCCTCGTTCTGACCAAGGACGGCCATGCCCTGGCCGTGGACGCCAAGGTTGCGATCGACGATAACGCCTTGTATCGACAGAGAGAATTGGCCGAACTCGACGATCCCATGGAGAAAGATCCCCTGGAGGTCAAGGCCCATGAATACAACCTGAACTACATCCGGCTGAACGGGAACATCGGGGCCATGGTGAACGGGGCGGGCCTCGCCATGGCCACCATGGACACCATCAAGATGGCCGGTGCCGAACCCGCCAATTTCCTGGATGTTGGAGGCGGAGCAAGCGAGGAGATGATCACGCGGGGGTTCGAGATCATCCTGGAAGATAAAAAGGTGGAGGCCATTCTCATCAATATCTTCGGCGGGATTCTCCGTTGCGACGTCCTGGCCAGGGGAGTATTGGCGGCGGCGGAAAAATCGGACATCAAGGTTCCGTTGATTGTGAGACTCGAAGGGACGAACGTGGAGGAAGGCAGGAGGATCCTTGAGGACTCCCCCTTGCAATTCCACGTCGCCAAAAGCATGGCCGAGGCGGCGGAACTCGTCACACAACAGGTCGCGAAAGGGAGATGAAGATGAGCATACTTGTTGATGAACAAACCCGGGTCGTGGTGCAGGGAATAACGGGAAGAGAAGGGAGCTTCCATACCCGGCAGATGCTCCAATACGGCACCGTCATAGCCGCCGGGACGACACCCGGCAAGGGAGGGCAATCCTTCGAGGGAATCCCCGTATTCAATACCATCCGGGAGGCGGTGGAAAAGGAGGGTGTCAACACTTCTTGTATCTTTGTCCCGCCGCCCTTTGCGGCGGACGCCATCATGGAGGCGGGGGAGGCGGGAATCGGCCTGATCGTCTGTATCACCGAGGGGATTCCTGCCCTTGACATGGTCAAGGTGGCCGCGCTTCTTGAAAACAAGGATACCGTTCTCATCGGTCCCAACGGACCAGGCATCATCTCGCCCGGGAAAACCAAGGTGGGAATCATGCCGGGCCCCATCCACAGGCCCGGATCCATCGGCGTGATTTCCAGGAGCGGCACCCTGACCTATGAAGTCGTGGATCAGTTGACCCGGGCGGGGCTGGGCCAGTCCACCTGTATCGGGATCGGAGGAGATGCCATCGTCGGAACCACCTTCGTGGATCACCTCCGGCGGTTCAAGGAAGACCCTGAGACCAAGGGTGTGGTCCTCATCGGGGAGATCGGGGGGTCGGCGGAGGAAGAGGCATCGGATTATATCCGTGAGGAATTCAACAAGCCGGTCCTGGCTTTCATTGCGGGCCTCACCGCCCCCCCCGGGAAGAGGATGGGACACGCAGGCGCCATCATCTCAGGGAAACAAGGGAGGGCTGAAGACAAGATCAAGTCACTCGAATCGGCCGGAGTCACCGTGGTGAGGAACCTGGGAGATCTCGGCCGAAAGGCCCTTGAGGTGATGGGCTGATCCGGACCCGTTTCCTGGGCCCTGCTCCTTGACTTGCGCCCCGGCCGGTGATAGCCTGAAAATATTAATTGTTTCAGTCGGAAACCGGTAAATCTTATATACGAAGGATCCGCATGCTCTTCCGGGTGAGCCCACCCGGGTGAATTTCCGGGGCAATGGGCGGAGAAGGGAGTCAGGGATGGACAAGATCGTCAGTCTCGAGCAGAGGATCCACGATAAGAGACGGAAGGAAGAGCGCGAGCGATACCTGAAAAGAATTCGTTCGCTCCAGCGTTCCGTGCAATGTACCGCCTGCCACCTGAGATGCGCAATGTGCGGTGTTTACACCCAGATACGGAACGAGGCGGAGAAGCGTTTCTTCCTTTCGAACGGCTTTGCCCTTTGTGAAAACTGCAAGAAGGAATACGAGGACTTCAAGGCCCTCTCAGGGAAAGAGACCCCTTCGGATGTCCACTGGCACAACAAGGAGTGGTTCCGCATGTGGTCGGCCTGGATCGAATACAGGAAGGCCCTTAGGGCCTTCCTGGAGTCGCCCGAATTCAAGCGGCTCCTTGAAGAACTCAATCAATAAAGACAATGGAGGACATCCATGTTTGGTATCGGAATGCCCGAACTCATCGTTGTCCTGATTATTGTCCTGATCATCTTCGGGGCGGGGAAGCTCCCTGAGATAGGAAGCGGGATCGGCAAGGGAATCCGAAATTTCAAAAAGGCCACCCAGGAAAAGCACGAAGAACTCTCATCACCCCAGGAAGAAAAGGAAAATAAGGAGGCGAATGACGAGACTTAGCCGCCAAGTAAAAGGCGGCCACCCTCTCGCAATCGGCGTATTCCCCGAGCGGCCGCCGGTGGAAACCGCTGATCCTCTCCTTTAAAAGGGAATATCGTCTTCTGGAATGGAGACGGGTTCCTCTTCCTGAAGCGGCCCTTCCTTGGGACGCGTCTCCCCGCCCTTTACAGGTGAGCCGAGCATCTGCATATTCTGGGCAACGATTTCCGTGGTATACCGTTTATTGCCCTCACGATCCTCCCAGGCCCTGGTCTGCAATCTCCCTTCGATATACACCTGGCTTCCCTTGCGGAGGTACTCGCCGCAGATCTCCCCAAGGCGGGCCCATGCCACTATCCTGTGCCATTCGGTACGCTCACTCTTCTCGCCGTCTTTTCCCGTCCATTGCTCACTGGTGGCCAGGTTGAAAGTAGCGACGGGTCTTCCGCTGGCCGTATACCGAAGCTCCGGGTCTGCACCCAGGTTTCCGATGAGTATGACCTTGTTCACGCTCGCCATGAAATGTCCTCCTTAATATTGGAAATTGGGCCGTATCCTTTCTTTGTGGGGCCTGCGTTAAAGTAGCACAGGGGAATTCTACAGATCAAGTTCCTTGGTTATTTCCGTATTGACGGATGAATAAATAACATTTAAGCTGTTGTAAATTCAGCTTAAAATTCAACTTATTTTATGTCGCGATCAAGCTCGACAATCAAGGATATCGCATGCTGAAGCTGGTACCCCTGGGCGGATTAGGCGAAATCGGCCTGAACATGATGGTGTTGGAGCACGGCCAATCCATGGTCGTCATCGATGCGGGGCTGATGTTTCCCGAAGAGTACATGCCTGGGGTGGATATCGTCATCCCTGATGTGCAATATCTCAGGGACAACAGGGACAAACTCCATTCCTTTATCCTTACCCACGGACACGAGGATCATATCGGTGCCCTTCCCTTCTTCCTGAAAGATTTCAACTTACCGGTTTACGGAACACGCTTCACGCTGAAACTCGTGGAAGAAAAGCTGAGGGAGCACAAACTCCTGGAGGAGGCTGATCTCAGGATCATCCAGGCGGGAAGCGTAGTCCGCCTCGGGCCCTTCACCGTGGAGTTCATCCGGGTCAACCACAGTATCGTGGACGGGGTGGGGCTGGCCGTCGACACACCGGAAGGCGTCATCGTTCACTCCGGGGATTTCAAAATAGACCAAACCCCGGTGGACGGCCAGCGTACGGATCTTGTCCGTTTCGCCCATTACGGAGAGCGCAATGTTTTGGCGCTGCTCTCCGATTCCACCAATGTGGAAAAGGAAGGCTTTACCCTGAGCGAGAGCAACGTCAAGAATACCTTAGAAAGCCTGTTTCAGGCCTGCCGCGGGCGATTGATCGTGGCCGTATTTGCCTCCAACATCACCCGAATTCAACAGGTCATCGATCTGGCCGTCAAATTCAACCGAAAGGTCCTCTTCAGCGGGAAAAGCATGAAGACGAACGTCCGCCTCGCCAAAGAAGAAGGACTGATCCGAATCCCGCCCGATGTGGAAATCAAGGAACACCATCTTGATCACCTTCCGGACCGGGAAATCGTTCTCATCACCACGGGCAGCCAGGGGGAACCCATGTCCGCCCTGACCCGCATGGCCCAGGACAAGCACAAGGGGATCAAGATCCAGAAGGGAGACACCATCATTCTCTCTTCCCGGTTCATCCCGGGAAACGAGAAGGCCATCACCTCAATCATCAACAACCTTTACCGCATGGGGGCGGAGGTAATTTACGAAAAGGTCTCCCACATCCACTCTTCCGGGCATGCTTACCAGGAAGAACTCAAGATGATGTTGAACCTCGTAAGGCCCAAATACTTCATTCCCATCCACGGTGAATACCGCCACCTGGTCAAACATATCCAGCTTGCCGAGGAAACGGGCCTCCCTCCTGATCGTCTCATCCTCGCAGAAAATGGAGACTCAGTGTGCTTTTCGAACGGGGAATGCTTCCTAGGGGACCGCGTCCGGACCGGACGGGTGCTCGTGGATGGAAAGGGCGTGGGAGACGTGGGAGAACTGGTCTTGAGAGACCGGCGGAGGCTCTCCGGAGACGGAGTGGTGATCGCCCTCATGGCCGTTGACGAACATACAGGAGAGATCATTTATGGTCCTGACATTCTCTCAAGAGGATTCGTTTTCGAAGACCGGGGAGGCTTCATCCTGGAACGGGGCAAGGAAATCATGGTGGAGGCCCTGGAGGAATTCGAGAGGTTCGCGCCCGTGGACTGGGGAGAATTGGGATCCGATATCAAGCGGCGACTGAAGAGGTTCTTCTTCAAGACTATCGAGAGAAGACCCCTCATCCTGCCCATCATCATGCCCCTGTAAGGGGAGGGATTCGCGGGGGATGCCACACCCACGGATTTCCCAGGTCGGGCGATCCACTGGAGCGGAGAGAACATTTCGGCCTCTGCTTGGAGCGAAAAATTCATTCAAGAGTGAATAACAGGTATGGCGAAAGGACCTAAAAAGAAAAAAAAAGCAGTCCCGGGTGAACCCCCGGTATCGATCGCCAGGGAGATCCGAGGTATCGTCTTTCTGTTGATCGCTTTCCTGCTGGCGGTGAGCCTTTTCTCCCATCATCCCGGGGATGCCTTCTGGGGGATTCGAACGGGAAACCTGGAAAAAGCCCACAATCTCTTCGGCCCTGTAGGGGCCTGGGTCTCCGGCTGGATCTTCCTTGCCCTCGGGTTTTCATCTTTCTGGCTCGTTTTGATCTTCTCGGTCATGGCCCTGTTCTCCTTTCGGCAGCAGACCATCCTCTCACCGTTGAAAAGCGCCTTTTCTTCCATCATTCTTCTCTTGAGTTTTTCAGGGCTTCTTTCTCTCCTTTTCCCCGGTGAAATCCTGTACAAGGGAAGCAAGGTCATGGGAGGGGGCCTGGCAGGATACTACCTTTCCGATTTTCTCAAAAAATACCTGAACGGGTTCGGAAGCTTTGTTCTTTTATTGGCAATCTTTGTGATCTCCTTCATGGTTTGCACCCACCTCTCCTTCGGTTTCCTCTTCTCCAAATTCAACTCCTGGTCAAGAATAACCCTTCGTCGGCTGGGGGATTTCCTGGTCAAGGTAAAAGAGAAACGTCGCAAGAAGCGGTTGCGGGAGCAAGCCATCACCAAGAGGAAAACCAAGGCCCGGCCCCGGGTCACCATCGTGGAATCGAAAAGAGAGGTTCGACCCCCGAGACCTGAACAGGATACTTTTCCTTTCATGCAGGTCTCCGGGACCTTCAAACTTCCTTCCCTTGATCTCCTCGAGGATCCCCCGGAGGAATCGGGCACCACTGTCGATAGAGACAGCCTCGAAATGAACGCCAGGCGCCTGGAGAAAAAGCTGGCCGATTTCGGTGTGGAGGGAGAGGTGGTCGAAATCCTGCCCGGCCCCGTGATCACCATGTACGAACTGAAACCTGCTGCCGGGGTCAAGATCAGCAAGGTGGTGGGTCTGTCCGACGACCTGGCCCTGGCCCTGAGGGCCCCCAGCGTACGGATCGTGGCCCCGCTTCCCGGTAAGGGGGCCATCGGCATCGAAATCCCCAATAACAAGCGGGAATTCGTTTACCTGAAAGAAATTTTCTCCTCCCAAGAATTCCGGGATTCCAACTACCGACTGCCCATAGCCTTGGGGAAAAATATCACCGGAGCCCCGGTGATCACGGATCTCACTAAAATGCCCCATCTACTCGTCGCCGGCGCCACGGGTACCGGAAAAAGCGTTTCCTTGAACGCTATGATCAACAGCCTTCTTTTCAAGGTATCCCCGGACATGGTCCGGTTCTTGATAATCGACCCAAAGAGGATCGAGCTTTCCATATACAGGGATATCCCCCACCTCCTCCATCCAGTGGTGACGGAGCCCAAGGAGGCCACCCGGGCCCTTCGCTGGGCCGTCCAGGAGATGGAACGAAGATACATGCTGCTCTCCGATCGCGGGGTGCGAAATATCGAGGCTTACAACCGCAAGGCCGTTAAGGGGAAAAAGACGCCGAAGGAAGAAGAGGAAAGAGGGAAAGATACCCCTCTTCCTTACATCATTCTCCTGATCGACGAACTGGCCGACCTCATGATGACCTCATCCCGGGAAGTGGAAGAAGCCATAACCCGTCTCGCCCAGATGGCCCGTGCGGCGGGAATCCACCTGATCATCGCCACGCAACGGCCCTCCGTGGATGTTCTGACAGGTATCATCAAAGCCAATTTCCCGGCCCGCATCTCCTTCCAGGTCTCCTCCAGGGTGGACTCGAGAACCATCCTGGACTCCATGGGAGCGGAAAACCTTTTAGGGGACGGGGACATGCTTTTCCTGCCGCCGGGCGTCGGCAAGATCATGCGGATTCATGGGGCCTACATCTCGGAAGAAGAAGTCCGCAGGGTGACGGATTTTCTGAGGAATCAAAGGAAGCCCGATTATGACCCGACCGTGATGGACCACGTGTCAAGGGACGAAGAAGTCGCAGAAGAAGATTTAGAACGGGACGAGAAGTACGACAAGGCTGTTGAGCTCGTTCTCCGGACGGGGCAGGCCTCCATCTCCATGATCCAGAGGAAACTCCGGGTTGGGTACAACAGGGCCGCCAGGATGATCGAGGTCATGGAACGGGAAGGGATTGTCGGGCCCTCCGACGGGGTGAAACCCAGGGAAGTTTACGGGAGAAGGGACGGATAGGGAGGCAGTCAATGATATTGTGGTCGGCAGAGAGAAAGCACTGTGTGATGATAGGCGCAGGAGCCGTGGGCTTACTCTTCTTTCTACTCTTCCTTGCCTCGTCCACTCCCTGCCTAGGCGATCCCGATCCAGGCAAGGAGCGATTGGAGGCCGTCTTGACCGGAATCAAGGGGAACTACGCAGCCCTTCCTGGACTCACCGTTCCCTACGAGCGGGATGTAGTGACCCGTTCCATGGCCATACTGGACGAGAACATCAAGAGTGACGTGGCCTCGGGACTGATTCATTTCAAGCCGCCCCATTTCCTGAGGATCGAACAGAGGACGCCTAGAACCGAACTGGTGATCTCAGACGGTCAGGTCCTCTGGTGGTATATTCCGGAAAAAAAGGAGGCCTACCGGTACTCGACCCGGAAGATGGGCAAAGAATTAAAACTCCTGAGCGACGTCTTTCAAGGCCTCAAAGAAGTGGAGGATGGATTCCAAGTGGAATTGACCGATCCCGGCGAATGCGGACCCTATCACCTCAAGCTGATCCCCCAGCCCCCCTGGACGGACATCGATTTCATACTCCTTGACATATCCCGGGAGGACTATACCATCCAGAGCTTCAAGATCCACAACTACCTGGGGGGATTTACACGCTTCACCCTCGGTGATCCGACCATCAGGAAAGGATTCGAAAAGGGCTTCTTCGCCTTTGTTCCGCCTGAAGGCGTCCGGATCATCAAGGAAGAGGACTAACAACTTTTCGCTCTACCACTCCCACCTCTGGATATCCTGGTCACCTTCCGCCATGATATTGAAGGTTCATCCGACTAAAGCGTACTTTGTTTCATGAATAGCCATGATTTTGAGTTTAAAGAATTCCATATCCCTGAAGCCGTAAGCTTGGCGCTTCATGGTTTTAATCTTGTTGT
>JAFDEE010000073.1 GCA_019310525.1 Deltaproteobacteria bacterium
CCAATTTCTGCGTCAGGCTTAAATTTCAATCCTCAAAATACTAAATGTATTCCTGTGGTTGAAATTTTCGCCTTCCTTGAACTTGACCAAAATTGAGCATTTTTCAAAGGTCTCTATGCAAGATTCAGGCTGAAACGCCTACCCCAAAAGCCTATCTGAAGGAAATGTTGAATTCAACCCAAATGTTCGCTCCTCGGTCAGGGCAGCGCCCAACACCCTGAACCCGGGGAATCCCAACCAAAAGGATATCGCTGTGACGACGAGAAAGAAAAACCGGCGAGAAACGGGTGCAGTTGTCAATTTCAAGGTTATCCCGAGATCCTCCAGGAACGAGATCGCGGGAAAGGAAGGAGAAGCCTACCGGGTGAGAATCACGGCTCCTCCTGTGGAAGGCCTTGCCAATAAGGCCCTCGTGGAACTGTTGTCCAAGAAACTCGGCGTTTCCAAGGGCCGGATAGAGATCGTATCCGGGCACCGATCAAGGCGCAAGGCCGTTCTCGTACACGGCCTCAGTGAAAAGGAGGTCCGGGCCCTGCTGGAGGCTTAGGCCTGGGGCGGTTGTTGGTTGTTCCATGCAGAGGCGCTTTGCCCCACGGATCTGAGAATTCAGGCCTGAAAGGGCTGCTTTCCCTATTGAGACCCGGCGGAGGGAAATTCTTTGGGAAGCATCCGATCATGCCTTAAATTGCATGTCATATAATTTCTTGAATCTTCCCCCCTTTTCAAGCAACTCCCTGTGGGAGCCCGCCTCTACGATGCGTCCCCCTTCCAGCACATAAATCATGTCAGCCGTTCGAACGGTGCTTAGGCGATGGGCCACCACGAGGACTGTCCTCTGCCCCCTCAGCCGTTCGATGGCTTCTTGAATGAACCTCTCGCTCTCCGCGTCCAGGGCCGAGGCCGCTTCATCCAGGATCAAGATAGAGGGATCGGCCAGGATGGCCCGGGCAATGGCAATCCGCTGCCGCTGTCCCCCTGAAAGAAGGGTTCCGCGGTCTCCTACAATGGACTCGTAACCTTTTCTCTGGGCAGTGATAAAATCGTGGGCGTATGCGGCCTTTGCCGCTGCGATGATCTCTTCCATCCCCTTTTCCGGCCGGCCATACCGGATGTTGTTGGCGATGGTGTCATGAAACAACAACACCTCCTGACTCACGATGCCGATCTGACTGCGCAGGGAATCAAGGGTCACATCTCGAATATCGATTCCGTCGATGGTAATGCTCCCCTTTGTAACGTCGTAAAAGCGGGGCACCAGATCCAGAAGGGTACTTTTCCCTGCACCTGTTGAACCCACGAAGGCGACCATCTGCCCGGCCCGAACGGTAAAAGAAATATCCTGCAGGACTGGAGTCGATTCGTCATAGGAGAAATGTACGCCGTTGAACCGGATGGATTCCCGGTGTCTGGGCAAAGAGACGGCCCCCTCCTTATCCCGAATGGCGGGGACGGTTTTCAGTATTCCGAATACCCGTTCGGTGGCCCCTTGCAGAGTGCGGAGTTCATTATTAACCCTGGCCAAACTTTTTACGGGCGAGTAGACCCGCGAGAAGGCATAGACCATGGACAGGATCTCACCAAGGGTATGGTGGAAATAGACCTTGCCTATGATCAAAACCCCCGGGAGAAGGAGAAAGACCGTGGAATCCATCATAGGACCAAGCCCCAGGAACCAACGGCTCCATTTCATTACCTGCTTGTAGAGCCTGTCGGCAAGCAGAGCGAATTCTCTCGATTCACGGGGCCCGGCGCAATAGCCCTGGACGATCTTGAGACAAAGGAGTGTCTCCTGGTAGGCGGTTGTGACTCTGGAGAGGTCATCCTGGACCCTCAAGGAATGTTTCCTGACCTTTCGTCCAAAGAGCCGGATGAGCCCCACGATCAGAGGCACGGCGAAGAGGATCATCAGTGTGAGGCGATAGTTCATGATCAAGAGGTAGACGAGAAAGGCCAGGGCCGTGAGAGGATGTTGCACGAGTCCGATGAGGATATTGGCGATCCTTTCCTGCATCACGGTCAGATCGGCCGTACATCTGGAAATCAGTTCCCCTGCCTTTCGTTTGTGATAAAAGCCGAGGGGCAGGGAGAGAAATTTTCCGAACAAGTCTATCCTCAAGGACCTTATCGCCCTATTGGAAAAGGCCGCGGCGGCCAGTTGGCTGAAATAGAGGGTAGCGGACTTGAAAAGGACCGATAAAAAGGCGACCACGGTCAGCAGGATCAGGAGCCTGTTGGGAGAAATATTTTCAACGAGCGTATATTTGCTCACCTCCCAGGTGAATCGGGGACTCCAATGGATGGTGATCCATGGAATCTTCCAGCTCGCTGGTTCCATTCCGGACTTCATACCTTCATCCACGAACGGCTGAAGAAGATAGGCGGGGACGACGACAAAGAGCGCTGATATAGCAGTGAGGACGAGAGAGAGGATCACCAGGGCTCGGTGGGCCTTCACATAATGGGCGATGTCTTTTCCCAGGATTCGATCCAGCATGGCCGATGTTTTCCTCAAATAGTGCTCCAAGGGATGAATGCTTTCACCCGGACTTTCCACTACCCTCAAAATGCAAGAAAAAGCGTCAGGATGCTATGTACTTACCTGCTGCCGAAGAGCGGGTCAAGGGAAATCATGAGGCCCTTGAAGGGCCTCATTTCTTTCGCCTTTATCAGGATACCCTGTGACTCGTATGGTTGAGACCTTTGAAAAACGCTCCCTTTTGCCCAATCTTCCGCCTCCATCAAGGCTACGGCGTGACAAGTCCGCCAGACAACGGCGGACAAGCGGCGTCAGGCTTAGATTTTATTAATGTCCCAGTCTGTGAATGGGAGAACCTTGGACTTTCCAGGCAAAAACTTTAGTTGGATCGTTTTTTTAGTAGGGTTCAAGGATTCAAGGGGCCCAGGGTTCGAGTGAGAAACCGGGATTCAAAGAAAGATGTTTTTCACTTGACCCCTTGAACCCTCGACCACGGCTTCAGCCGATAGTAGTTTAATCCTCGAAATACTTCAATGTATGGATGCCTGTCCCGCTTGGCATTCTAAAGCGGGATGGTTAAAATTTTCGCCTTCCTTGACCTTGAACAAAATTGAACGTTTTTCAAAGGTCTCATGGTTGAGGAGGGGTGGGGTGATGTGATAATGCCGTGGCGGAGACGGAAGATCGGGCAAAAGAGAATGTTTTTTAAAGTCTCACGAAGTCAACCGCACCCTCGGAGGTTTACTTCCCCCAAATGAAGGTGCGAGCAACTCGATTACCGGGACATTACAAGATTAGGTATTTCAAAGGGCGCCGATGAGCCTGGAAATAACGATCCGCTGGACCTCAGAAGTCCCTTCTCCTATCTCCAGGAGCTTTTGGTCCCTGTAAAAGCGCTCGACGTCATATTCTTTCATCAGGCCGTAGCCGCCGTGGAGTTGGACCGCGTGGTTGGCGCACCGGTACATGACCTCGGAACAGTACAGCTTGGCCATGGCCGCTTCCTTGGTAAACGGTTTCTCGTTGTCCCGGAGCCAACAGGCTTTGTAAAGGAGAAGCCTGGCACACTCAATTTCGAGGGCCATGTCCGCAAGCTTGAAGGCGTTGACCTGGAATTGAGAGATGGGCTTCCCGAACTGGATACGTTCCTTGCTGTATTTCATGGCCATTTCAAAACAGGCCTGGGCCCCCCCGAGTCCCATGGCCCCTATGGAAAGCCGGCCTCCGTCCAGGGTCTGCATCATCTGGTAAAAACCATGCCCCCTCGGCCCCAGCAGGTTTTCCTCCGGGACCCGGCAATCCTCGAAATACAGCTCACTGGTATTGGAAGAGCGCCACATGAGCTTTCCATGCATCTCCCGGGCCTCGAAGCCAGGGGTGCCCTTTTCGATAAGGATGCAGGAGAGTTCCGGGCGTCCGTCCTTCCTGGTGCCCGTCCGACAAAGGACCGTGACCCCTGCGGTGATATCCGTGGCTCCGTTTGTGATAAAGATCTTGCTCCCATTGACAACCCATTCATTTCCATCCAGAACAGCCGTGGTCTGGGTATTTCCGGCATCCGACCCAGCGTTCGGCTCGGTAAGTCCAAAGGCCCAGAGCGTCTCCCCGGTGCATAACTTCGGAAGATATTTTCGCTTCTGCTCCTCGCTGCCAAAGTAATAGATCGGCCCAATCCCAAGCGAGTTTCCGGCGGCGACGGTTGCGGCATGGGATCCATCCACCCGGGCGATCTCTTCCGTTGCAATGATGTAGGAGACATAGTCCATGGCCTGACCACCATATTCTTCGGAGACAAACATACCGAAAAGGCCTAGCTCCGCCATCTTGGCCATTGTCTCGTAGGAGAACTCCTCCTTCTCGTCCAGTTCCCTTGCAACGGGTTTGATCTCCTTCTCAGCAAAATTCCGGACGGAGTTACGCAGGATCTCCTGCTCCATCGACAGAGTGAAATCCATGGTGATTCCTCCTTAAGATTGAGAAGGCCTGTGTTGCTCAATAATGATAAGGCGTTAAGAACGATCGAACTGAAGTCTTCGCCTGAAGGCCGAAGGTTCTCTCATTCCTGAATCCCTGCCCGCCGCTTTCTGGCGGGCCCGTCCGCCAGCTGTTTGCCGTGGCTCGCGCGCCTTGCACTTGTCTGCCTCAGGCAGGTCTCCAGAAAACTCGGGAATCGCTCAATTTAGGTTTAGCATTGATTAATATTCACCATTAACTAAAAAACTATATCTTGTCAACCCCCTCTCTCAACACCAATCAACAATTATTTCGTGATGTTGCATCAAAAACAAACTTGACGAGGAAATAACTTGACCATTAGTTAATATTTAGTATATTTAAATACTCCTGCATAGCTTAAGTTTCCTGCAGGCCTTCACCTGGATTTGAAAGGACGCGGCATGCATCTGGGTTCACTGATCCGAAAATACCGAAAAGAAAAAAAGCTCACCCTGAAATCCGTTTCGGAGCGTGCAGGGATATCCGAGGGATTTCTCAGTCAGGTGGAAAACAATGTCAGTTCACCTTCCGTAGAGACCCTCATGAATATCTGCTCGGCCATAGGAATCAATGCCGGTGATCTTTTAAATCAGATCTCCAACCAGGAAAAACTGGTCGTGGTCCGGAAGTCGGACTGGGAGGATGTAGACCTGCCTCATACGGGATTCGTGACCCGACGTTTTTTCCCCCCCGAAAACAGGACGGTTATCGACAGCGCGGTGCTGGTCCTGGAGCCAGGGCGGTCGATCCCTGTCAGGAAAAACATTCGGAACGGTCAAGAGGTCCTCTGTGTTCTCAAGGGGACCTTGGAACTCCTCAGTGGAGACCAGGTCGTTGAGATGCTCGAGGGGGATTCGGTCCATTTCTGGTCCAACCCTGAACGCCAGCGAATCACCAACAAGGGAGAAAAAACCGCCGTGGCCCTTTGGGTTGGGACACTTTGACGGAAATAGAATCGGCAAACTGTTTACATTGAGACCTTTAAAAAATGCTCAATTTTGGTCAAGTTCAAGGAAGGCGAAAATTTCAACCGCAAGAATACATTTAGTATTTTGAGGATTGAAATTTGAGCCTGACGCCGCAATTGGGCAAAAGGGGGCGTTTTTCAAAGGTCTCACATTAAGAGCCTTTTGGCCAAGGTCAGGCCTCCGGTCCGGAGGGAAAGGCGACAATTTCGACTACTGAAATATATTCAATATTTCGAGGATTGAAACCTGAGCCTGACTCCCCTTGTCACGCCGTAGCCGTGAGGGAGGCGGAAGATCGGGCAAAAGAGGATGCTTCTCAAAGATCTCAAGGAAAGGAGGGAGCCCTATGATTACCTTCAGCGAAAGACAGCTTAAAATTCCAAGGCTTATGCGGCCGGTGTATCTCGTGACCGCAGGACAGAGCAAGTTCGATCGGGCGATTCCTGAAAAACGCACGGAAGAACTTTGCGTCGACGCCCTGACCATGGCGGCGAGACTGATCGACAAAACGCCTGCTGAACTGAAGAGATATATCCATACAGCCTATTACGGTCATTTTGCCGACCACTTCGGGGATCAACTCCTCGGTGAGGCGGTGATCCATGACCGGTTGGGCCTGGATCCCCTTGGAAACATTGGGATCAAGACCGGCGGAGCGACTGGTGGATCCACCCTGTGGGAAGCGGTGAAGGCAGTAGCCTCCGGCTATTCTGACTGCGCCCTGGCTATGGGGTGGGAACGTATGGACGAGGTACCGACCGACGAGGGCAATCACCTGATCTCCTGTGCGGCCGACAAAGACTGGGAAACCCCTCTGGGTCACATCTACACGGGGTACTACGCTGTAATGGCCCAAAAGTACTGGCAAGTCTTTGGTAAGGAGGAGGAGTCCTTCCGCCGGGTCCTGGCAGAAATCTCCGTGAAACACCACGGATACGCCCGGTACAATCCCTTTGCCCAGGCCCCCATGAAAATCACGGTAGAGGACGTCCTGAACTCCCCGGTGGTGGCATACCCCTTACGGGCCCTTGATTGTTGCCTGATGAGCGTGGGGGCGGCCTGCGCCATCATTTGCGACGAAGACACGGCGGTGGAACTCACAAAAAACACCAAGAACAAGCCTTTGAGGATCTGGGTCGCTGCGGGATCCCATACCTTGAGACCCGCATGCCGCCGCCACATGGAGATCCCCTTGCTTCCCCATGAAACGGCGGATCAATACGCCGATCTCGGAGAGCGCTTCCCTGGCGGTGACCGTTACCCGGGATTTACCGGCTTCCTGGCCACACGGATGGCGGCCTATTATGGTTACCGAATGGCCGGGATTACGGACCCGATGGAAGACCTGGACGTGGCGGAACTCCACGATGCCTTTACCATAAGCGATGTTCAGAGTTACGAGGATCTAGGCTTCAGGCCTTACGGGGAGGGAAGGGACTATGTGGAATCCGGGGACTGCTACCATACGAATCCCCACACGGGAGAACCTGGAAGGCTGCCTTCCAACCTATCGGGAGGGCTGATCGGCTGCATGCATGCCGTTGGGGCCACAGGAATCATGCAGGCCTTCGAAGTCGCAACCCATATCTGGAACAGATGGGGTGAAATTCATGGAGACCCGGATTTATGGAAGGCCTTTAACCGGGAAAAGCCTGATGATTGGACCGACCTTCAGGTCAAAGGGGCCAAGAGGGGCCTGGCCATCAGCCATGCGGGCGTTGGATCCCACGTAACGGCCACGATCCTGATGGATCCCGATCACTTACTCATACAGGAAGCCTAAAGGGAGGAGGGTTGCTCATGAGCATATTCGGAACCGTGCGGGTAAAGGATGGAAAGTACAGAATCAAGGGTGATTTCCACCACGTGACCCCCAATATGCCCATCAGGAACGAAAACGAGCACTGGAAACTGGTGGGTGTGACGAATCCGAGGGAAATGATCTATATTCACACTTACGGGGGGGAAGCGGTCTTCTTTGAGGGGCTTGGAGCCGGCAAGATCCACGGCACAAGGTGCGACAATCCGGAGTGCGAATTCAAGGGAACGGTCTATCTTCCCTTTCGCATACACTGCCCTGATTGCCTGGCCAGGAACACGGTTATCGACCTAACGGATATATGCAAAAAAACCGCAAAAATTCATACCTTCATGGTCTGCGAGAGATCCGGGGCCTTCAACACCCTGGATACACCCATCAAATTCATCAACGTGGAATTCGATGGAGTCGCAACGATATTGATGAGTTACCTGTCCATCGGGGAACCCAAGATCGGGATGCGGGTGATTCCAATTTTCAGGACCCTCAACCCCACTTACACCATTACCGATCTCTCCTGGGTTCCCGAGGGCACCCCGGAAAGCCTCCTGCCCGAGGGGTTCTCCTTCGGGTAATTTCCCTCCTCACTATATGAAAAGGGGGGAAGCTCCCTTCCCCCCTTTTCCTTCTCTTCTTCTCCCCGGACCTCCATCCTCTACGCCAAAACCATCTTCATCTGCTTAACCTCTACTTCCAGTCCCTTTTTCTGACACAGGTCGTGGAGTTCCTTTTTCCGCACATCTCCGTTCTCACGGAAAGACACGATAATCTCCTGGATATTGTTCTTCCTGATGAGCCGTTCCAGGTCTTCCCTTGTCCCTAAAACCGGATATCCCATGATCTTTCGCTTGCGCTTCATCGGATTGTCATCAATGAAGCCCACGAGGACAAGCTGGAGGCTCCGGTTGTTCTCGATCTCCTTTACCACCATCTGCCCGCCGACGCCTGCGCCGTAAATCAAGGTGGGTTTACCTTTTTGTTTCCCCTTCTTGGTTCCCTCGTCTACCAGTCTGAAGGAAAGCCTGGAGAGGGAGACAAGCAGGAGCAGAAGCATCCAGTAGAGGACGAACACCACCCTGGAAAAACTATGAAAACGATAGACAGCGAGGATAACCAGAACTGAGAGGATCGTCCCTGCGGTGACAGCCTTGATATAATCAATCAGATCACTCAGGCCCGTACTTTCCCAGACACCCCGGTAGACTCCTATCAGAAAAAAGCAAAAAATCTGGCAGGATACGACGATGGGCACCGATTTCATGAAAAACTCGAAATTTTCTCCGATGAGATAATACACCGGTCCCTCGAAGCGCAAAAGATAGGCCACATAGTAGGCCATGGAGATAAGAACCACATCCAGGAGGACCTCCAGGAGTCTTCTCCGGTAAGTGATCTGAACGATGATGGGGGTAATCATGCCGGCGGCTTTTTCCTGGAAGATGGACTCTTCCTCGTACACCTTCACCTTCGCCAAGTAGATCCAAAAGAAGATGACAAAGAGGAGATAGAGAACAATGAAGACGAGGGTGGCCCCGATGCTCAAGGAGTAGATGGAAAGGGCGATGAGCCCTGATGCCACGGAAAAAGCATACAGGACCAGGACGGCCCGTCTCTCGGAAAGACCTATCGCCACCAGCCTGTGGGAGGAATGGTCCCTTCCTCCTTGGGATATGGGGCGCCGGAAAAGCTTGCGCATGACACTCACGAAACCCGTATCCAGGATGGGGATGAAAAGAATAAGTATGGGAATGGCTATTACTGAGAGAAGGTGCCCCATACTTCCCCCGGCGGTCTTCTGCCCGTTCCCGGCAATTGTGAGACCGGCCATGAGAAACCCGATAAAGAGACTTCCGGCATCTCCCATGAAGATGGAGGCCGGATTGAAATTGTAAATCAGGAACCCAAGGAGCGCCCCCAGGTGAATGACGGCCAATAACAGGGCTCCGGCGGGAGACCCTGTGGGATTCAGAAAATGGGTAAGGAAGAGAAAGGTTCCTCCGATGAAAGCCACTCCCGCGGCAAGCCCATCCATGTTATCCAGTAGATTGAAGGCGTTCGTGATCCCTACGATCCAGAAAAGAGTAATGAAGAGGTTGAGGGTCCGGGAAAAGGTCCAGTCCACCCTGAGACCAAAATAGATCAAAATGGAGGCTAGAATGACCTGGGCGACCAGCTTGTGCTGGGGATCCATATTGAAGATGTCATCCGTCAGGCCTACCAGGAACATCCCTGAGGCACAAAGGACCAGGGGTAAAAAAGGACGACCGAATTGCTCCCAATCCAAGTAGATTGACCCGAAGATCCAGGGGAGAAGGGTGGAAGCAAAAATGGCCACTCCTCCCAGAAGGGCCGTTTCCTTCTTGTGCCAGCGCGTATCCCTCGGTACGGCCACACGGCCTGTTGAAACGGCCAGTCTTCTGGCCAAGGGCGTGAGGCAAAGGGCTGATACCAGCCCCACACCGAAAAACACAAGGTATGTGGTAATGGTCAATGTTTTCACCACGTGATTCAGAGCTGATCAAAGGTCTTCAAGGGTGTATAACCCTGGTCAAACCGTTTGTCAACGATTCCGCGGCATCTTCAAGGGATGAACAAGTGCTTTAAGCTTGCGAGGGCCGACTCGATCTCAAAAACCCCACCTTTCTATTCTCATCATCAGGTAGATGCCAAGAAGAAGAAAGACGGCGCTTGCGAGCCAGGCGGCGAAAAAAGGAGGGAGGGTTCCCGATAACCCGAGGGACCGGGAAAACCCCAACAAGAGGAGATAAATGAAGCAGAGGCCGATCCCCATGGAGACCGCCAGGGCTGTACCACCTCTCCTGAGTCCCAGGGAGATGGGAATTCCGGCGAACACCAGGATCAGACTCATGAAAGGCAAGGCCAACTTGATGTACATATCGACCCGATAGCGGGTATCGTCGTAACCTTCCCGGCGCACCTTTTCCGCGTAAACCTTGAGTTGCCAGTAACTCATCTCTTCCGGCTGCCTCTCGTTCCGGACAAAGGTCTGTGGGGTTTCAGGGAGGTCCAGATGAATCTCATTGAATCGCCTCAGACGATAGCCGCCTTCCGGTGTGAGCTCCTGGACGATTCCGTCTTCAAATCTCCAGCCATTTCCATCCCACGTACCCTTCAGGGCGTCGATCTTCTTAGTCAACCGGAAAGCCTCATCGAAAAAATAGAGGCTGGGCGAATCCAATATCCTTCTCCGGTAATCGAAATGCCGGGCCCAATAAATGGCCTTTTCACCCCGATACCATAACTGGTTGCTCTCATAAAACCGGGTGGGATCGCGCTTTTCCACTTCAACGGCCCAAATTTCGTTACTCCTGGAACTTGTATAGGGAACGATGAATTCTGAGAGGAAAAAAAGCCCCCCGGCAATGAACAGGGTGCCCAGAAGAATCGGTCTGGCAATATGAAAGATACTGAATCCAGAGGCCCGAAGAGCCGTTATTTCATTATGGCGCTTCATTATACAAAAGAGGATTACAGCGGAGATCAAGGAGGCCACGGGCGTCATCTGAACCAGAATAAAGGGGCTCTTGTAAAGAAAGTAGGAGGCCATGACGTCCTTCGAAACTCCGGCCTCGATGAAGTTATCGATTTTTCCAAGGAAATCGATCAGCAGGTAGATCGTGAAAAAGATCAGCTGAGAGGCAGCGAATATCACAAAAAAATCCTTGAGCTGGTATTTTGAAAGGATCTTCATGTTGGATCTCATCCCGGTTCCCGCTCCTGGGGCGGCTCATTTGTCCAGCTTATGGTTTACAGACCCGGCATGGGACGTAATCCTCCTGCAGGGCCTCCCGTCTTGAGGGGAAAGGAACGCGGTTTTGGGGGGCGATTCTCCGCCCGCATGGGGCCTCGGCTCTATGAAATTTCATGGCCCTGCGATTCCCCACGAAAAGGGGCTCCGGCGTTTCCCGGGCCTCATCCATTGGAGTCGCTTCTTCATGGGGGACATCCTCGCTAATTCCCGAAATCGAATACGAGCTTGGTGAGACCGGGGTCTGCGGGATAGAGGCAGAAGGAGTCCGGCATACCCCCTTTCGTCTCCGAACCAGATGGGCCTTCCAGTCCCTGAGATCCGTCAACCACTGATCTATCCGGGCAGCTGCACCGCTCCCGGCGCTCCTGAACAACAGTATACAGCAAACGGCCAAAAAGAGATTCGGGAACCACATTCCAATCAAAGGAGAGACGGATCCCTGCTCGCAGATGCTCCGGGCACCCATAAGGCTCATGTAATAGAGCAGGAACACCAAAAGCCCCACAGTGATTCCCAGGGATCGTCCCCGGGACCGGATTTGCGCCCCAAGGGGCGCACCGATCAACCCCATGAAAAAAACCGCCAGGGGAATGGTTACGAGTTCAAGAAGTTCGATCATCAAATCGTTACGCCTTCTCTCCCCCGATGGGGTCTTCCGTATCTGGTCCACTAATTCCCCCACATACAATTCCCTAGGGGCCTTTTCCCTTGACTCGAGGGCCGGCATGATGTCCAGGAGGCTGAGGTTGAGGTCATAGGTCTTAAATTGCATGGTTCTAGGGGATTTTAGTTCCTTGTCCACCACGAAGACGGTTCCGTCCCTGAAACGGATCGTGACCAGCTTGTTCTCAGGGCTGTAAATAATACGGCATTCCTGCGCCACGATGGAATGGGTAACGGCCGGGTCCCTTCGATCCACCACGAAGACGTCCTTCATGAGTCTTTTCTTGGGCGTAATGCCGTTGACGTAAAAGACCACATCGTCAAAGAGTTCGTAAAAAATCCGTTCCTTGATGTTGAAATCCGCCCTCGACTCCACGATACGAAAGATCGTATCCTTGAAGGCCCTGTTCCCCCATGGCACCCCCAGAAAAGCGATAAGACTTGCCAGCAAATAAGCGGCGAGGGAGAGGCTCACCACCGGAGGAAGCATCTGGTAGAGGCTGATCCCCGAGGACTGCAACGCTATGATTTCATTGTCCCCGGACATCCGCAGAAAACCGATCAACACGGCCATGAGGGTGGCGGCCGGGAGTGCGAAAAGCAAGACGTTCGGCAGGAGAAACAGCACGAGCTTCGTGACGTGACCCGGATGAACGCCCCGCTCAACGATCCATTCCGTGATGGAGAGCATCCGGCTGGCCACCATGATCAGGGCGAAAACCAGGAGGGTGGATATAAAAGTGGGCCACATCTCCTTGAAAATGTATTTGTAGAGAACCGGCTTCGAGGAGAGCAGGACGCGGGACAAGGTCCTGGACCTTAATGCGGAGGAGCCCATAAGGATTTTGCGTAGATTCAAGTGGTCAAACCTTGAGACCTTTGAAAAACGCCCCCTTTTGTCCAATCTCTGCGTCAGACTCAAATTTTAATCCTCAAAATACCTCAATGTATTCCTGCGGTTAAAATTTTCGCCTTCCTTGACCTTGAACAAAATTGAACATTTTTCAAAGGTCTCTTTGCTGTTCATTTATAATAAAAAATCATACGGATAGATATACATAACGTTTGTTTTCAAATCCACCTTTGTAAGCCAACAAGAAGCAGAGGCTTGGGATTTTCTCCGGAGCGGGCGCATTTCAGACCTGAATCAAGACAAATGAAGAGCCGAAATACGCAGTGCCTGTCCGCCGGTGTCTGGCGGGACCGAAGCCATGGATGGTGAAGCGAACGGAAACAACAGAGCCCTTTCAATTGCGTCTTACCCCTCTCCTGTATTTCTCAAGCAAGTCCTTATAAAGATCGCTTGTTTCACGCACCATCCGATCCACAGAGAATTCATTTTTCAACTTTTTCCAACCCTCTTCTCCCATGACCCTCCTCCGGGCGGGGTCTTTGATGAGGGTCTCCAGGGCCCTGCGCAGGGCTGTGACATCCCTGGGCGGAACCAGGAGCCCCGTATGATGGTCCTCTACAATTTCCGGTACGGCCATGGTATTCGTTGAAACGATGGGCAGCCGGTGGGCCATGGCCTCCAGGAGAACAAGCCCGAATCCTTCGCCCAGGGTAGGGAGGACAAAAAGATCGATCCCGGAGAGAATGGCCGAGACACGGGAAGTGAACCCAAGAAAGACCACCTTCTCCGATATTCCAAGTTCACCGCATTTTTTTTCGAGAGCCCCCCTCAGGGGACCATCTCCCATAATCAGCAACCGGTAGTCCTGGGCAAGACCCGCCAAGGCCTCCAGCAGGGTCTCATAACCTTTTACCGGCACGAGACGCCCTACTGTTCCCAGGATGCAGACCTCGGGCCCCACTCCCAGGATGGACCTTGCCAGCCCCTCGTCCTTTAAGGCGGCATATTCTTCGGCATCCAATCCGTAGTGGATCGTGACCATCTTGGACGGGCTGATCCCTTCGGCCTCGGCCACCTTGGGTTTAAGGGCATGGCTGATGGTGATGACCTTGTCGAGCCAGCGGCCCAGGATGCCGTTTAACCTGTAAAAAACACTGGTGTTTTCATAGTTATCATAACCATGCTTGGTGGAGACGAGAATCTTGCTCCCTGTGAAAAGCGCGGCTGATATGCCATAGAGATCGCCATGGAGGAGATGGGTATGAACGATATGGGGTTTCCATTTCCTGATCAGGTAATAGATCTTCCAGATCACGGTCGGATCCAGGTGATATCTCATGTTGATCCGCAGGACCGGGATCCCGTGGGCCTTGAATTTCGAGACGAAATCCTCCATGTCATTGCCGGGTTCCACCAGGAAAACCAAAGAAATATCAAAGGTGCGGTTGAGTTCCGGCAAGAGGGTGAGGAGGTGATTCTCCGCACCGGATACCCCTTTCACCTTGATGACATGAAGAATCCTGTCACGGGCAGATTTCATGCGCTCACAGGGGACGATCAAAAATAAATTGACTCTTTTTTCCCGAGCAGGTTAGCGAGGTAACAGGCGGCAATGGCGCCGCCGATCATCTCGAAAATGATCACCTGCTCCTGGTACCAAAAGGAACTCACAAGGTGGTGTTCATGGAGAAGGCGGAAAAGCAGATCACAGAGAAAGTCACCTGCGATGCCTACCGCCATAAAGGTGTACTTCCCGCCCTTCAGTTTCCGCAAGGTGAAGGCGCTGAGAAATCTTACTGCCATAATCGAAATAGTGTCCATTCATAAATAGGCAATTTTGTTCAAGGTCAAAGAAGGCGAAGATTTTAACCATCCCGCTTTAGGGTGCCAAGCGGCAGAGGCACCATACATTGAAGTATTTCGAGGATTAAACTACTATCGGCTGAAGCCGTAAGCTTAGGGGCCAAGGGGTCGAGGGTTCAAGGGGTCAAGCGAAAAACATCTTTCTTTAAATCCCGGTTTCTCACTCGAACCCTGGGCCCCTTGAATCCTTGAACCCTACTAAAAAAACGATCCAACTAAAGTTTTCGCCTGGAAAGTCCAAGGTTCTCCCATTCACAGACTGGGACATTAAAATCTAAGTCTTACGCAGCCTGTCCGCCGCTGTTTGGCGGGCTTGTCACGCCGTAGCCTTGATGGAGCGGAAGATTGGGCAAAAGGGAGCGTTTTTCAAAGGTCTCGGTGCGTATGCCAGCCTATTTGTCATATACAGTATAATTTTCTAAGGAAAAGTTCCGTAGAATATAGTAATAGAAGGCCCTATGAAAAATCGACTCAAACACTATAAAGGAAGCACCACACCCCTAAATATGATTTAAAAATTTTCAATACACTGAAAATGCAGTGCGAAAGGGCAGAAAGAAACTTTTCCGCAAGGCCGGACCCTTCGAGAAGGGACCTTTGAAAAACGTTCAATTTTGTTCAAGGTCAAGGAAGGCGAAGATTTTAACCATCCCGCTTTAGAATGCCAAGCGGCAGAGGCACCATACATTGAAGTATTTCGAGGATTAAACTACTATCGGCTGAAGCCGTAAGCTCAGGGGCCAAGGGGTCGAGGGTTCAAGGGGTCAAGCGAAAAACATCTTTCTTTAAATCCCGATTTCTCACTCGAACCCTGGGCCCCTTGAATCCTTGAACCCTACTAAAAAACGATCCAACTAAAGTTTTCGCCTGGAAAGTCCAAGGTTCTCCCTTTCACAGATTGGGACATTAAAATCTAAGTCTTACGCAGCTTGTCACGCCGTAGCCTTGATGGAGGCGGAAGATTGGGCAAAAGGGAGCGTTTTTCAAAGGTCTCGAGGACATGGGATTGTTGTTATCATTCTCACAAGGACCTCCCCCCTAAATGATGAATGAAAAAGAAAAACTCGCACGATTTTATGAATCGCATCACGCCTCGGGCAACCGATACGGCTTTGTCTTCGGTGATGAGATGCGCATAGGGTTCTTTACCAAATGGATCGGTGTCGGAAAGAGAGTTCTAGATCTTGGATGTCGCGACGGATCGCTCACACGCTTTTACGCTACCGGAAATACGGTGACTGGTTGTGATATAGACCGGGTGGCTCTCAAGAAAGCTGAGGAAATCGGAATAGAAACGCATTGGTTGGACTTGAATCAAGAGTTCCCTTTTGATCCGGAAACGTTTGATGTTGTTGTGTCAGGAGAGATTCTTGAGCATGTTTACCACGTGGACGATTTTCTGAGCAATGTTCACCGCGTTCTAAAACCGACAGGCATTTTTGTCGGATCCGTCCCAAACACCTTTCATTTAAAGCATCGTTTTCAGTTTCTAATTGGCAAAGAATTCGAAAGCGATTTATCGCATGTTCGGAAATTCAATCCGGCGATTCTGAGAGAAACTCTTGAGCGCAACGGTTTCGTAATGGAGGAGGCAAAAGGTATCGGCGGACGCTTGTTCCCGCTTTTTCCCATGTTCCTGGCGCGATTCTTGATCCGTGTTTGGCCATCACTCTTTTCACGGACAATCCTCTTCCGCGCCGTCAAGCATTGACTCTCTTGATGAAAAACCCCTTTTTTCCCAATCTCTCAAAGCAAACCCAAACGCCCCTCTCCCGCCCGCAAAGTGAGACCTTTGAAAAATGCCCAATTTTGGTCAAGTTCAAGCCTCCGGGGCGTAGGCCTTACGGGCCGGAGGCTTAACCTTAAACAAAATTGCCCACTTATGGATGGACACTATTTATTGATGGACAATTCTTTCTCTGAAAGACCTCATAGAAGACCGGATACTGTCAAAAATAAATAGACTCCTTTTTCCCGAGCAGGTTGGCGAGGTAACAGGCGGCGATGGCACCGCCGATCATCTCGAAAATGATCACCTCTTCCCGGTACCAAAAGGAACTCACAATATGGCGTTCATGTAAAAAACGGAAAAGCAGATCACAAAGAAAGGCGCCTGCGGTTCCGACCCCCATGAAAGTGTATTTTCCTCCCTTTAATTTTCGTAGAGTAAAGGCGCTGAAAATTCTTCCCACCAGAATACCGATGAAAAATCCACCCAAAATATGCATAAACCCCATAGTTTCATCCTCCCATCCTTCAAACACTCAAATCGGGTGTCTCTGGAAAGTTGGCACCAGTCCGGTTACGATGGCAAGTAAAAAAGCGGAACCCGCATCCAGGACATGTGTATCGACCAATCCTCCTACAAAAACCACAAGTGCCCCCGAAAGAATGAAAAACCCTACTGGGTGCCCCCTGTTACGCCATCCCGTCTTGAGCAACACCCAGAACAACCACCCCTCCCGCCCCCTCCAGCCAGGAGGGACTGGTAAAATCCCCCCGTTCCAACACCCCTGAAGGGGTGTTCCAGGAACAGCTCGATGGCCCATCGCCACATGTAGATACGATCAATCCGCTGGTTAGGATCATCTTCATGGTAACGCTTTCCCCAGGCTATGTCTTTTTCTGTTCGAAGCTGGTTAACGGTATCCTGGACCAATTCCTTCACCCTTTCCCTAACCATCGGAGAGGCGGCGAGGACTCCTACCAAAGCAATAAAAGCGAGACCGGAGATCCAAAGCCTTTTTCCACCCGCCAGATTATAGGCGATGATCGGTGAAAGACTGACGAAGGTGAAATACCCCCCCCGGCCCTGGAGAATGCTCAGGTGGGCGATGAAAACCAGCATGAGGAACAGGTAGCCCAGCTTTTTTCTTATTCGATCCGACACCTTGAAATAGTAGGAGGCCATGAGACTGCCGAGTACAAGCAGGATGGAGAGGGTGTTGTATCCTTTTCCGAAACCTGTATATCGATCCCGCAGGGCCGTGGGGACCACTCCGCCTGCTTGTAGAAAGCCTGCCACGGCATTCAGAAGGAGCCCCAAGAAAAGGGCCTTGACAAGATACTCCTTCCGGTTCCCCTTATTGGAGATCCCGGCCGCCGCCAGGGCATAGAGCCAGTAATAGGTCTTCTCCGCAAAGTTGAGCCCTAGTCCCCCGGGATCCGGGCTGTATATCAACCCGATCCAGGGAAGAAGGACCAGCGCCAAGACAGGGAGGAAACGAGCCTCCCTCAGGTAACGATTCCGTTTTTTCCAGATCTCTCCCGTAAAGATCCACGCCGCTAAAGCGCTTACCCCTAGGATCGTAAACGGGGAAGTCCCGATGGGCAGGGCGAGGAGCGCCCCACAAAGAAGTATAACGGTCCAGCCCTCCGGGGAGCGGACAATCTGGATTCTCGGGCCCGATGTCCTTGTCGTTGTTTTATCCTCCCGGCTCATTGGGTCGCCCATTGGATTTTATCCCAAATTATGCATGACAAATTCTGAAATAAGTCATTT
>JAFDEE010000074.1 GCA_019310525.1 Deltaproteobacteria bacterium
AGTCTTCTAGGGGAGCTTAAACAAACCGAGGTCATGGGGCACAAGGCCTGGCGGGTGGATTACAAGTTCAAGAGGCCCGGGGTATATACTTTCTTTATGGAACCCAAGCCTTACTGGGAACCGGCTGAGGACTGCTACATCGTCCATTATACCAAGACTATCGTTGCGGCCTTCGGAGCGGAGGAGGGATGGGATGAACCCGTTGGATTAAAGACTGAGATCCTGCCTCTTACCCGTCCTTTCGGTCTTTACGCCGGAAACGTCTTTCAGGGAGTGGTCATGGTGGATGGTAAACCGGTCCCCAATGCCGTGGTTGAAGTGGAATACTATAACAGGGAAGGAAAGGCCAAGGCCCCTACCGAGTACATGGTGACCCAGGTCATCAAGGCGGACTCAAAGGGCGTTTTCACCTTCGCCGTTCCCAGAGCCGGCTGGTGGGGATTCGCTGCCCTGAATACATCGGATAAAAAAATCCCCAGAGAAGGAAAGGACAAGGATGTAGAGATCGGCGCCGTTATCTGGGTGAAATTCGAGGATTGGATCGAAAAATAAGCCTTTCCCCGCATCCCAGGCATGATGGACTTCCCCGGGGGCATGCCGGAAACGTGCAAAAAGCCGCAGGAAACCCCAAAACCGGCATCTCCCGGGAAATTTTCCTTTCCGGACGGAATTTCCTATTTCCAGCCCCCTACACCCGGAAATGCTCTCCCGTATCCTTCCTTTTCCACCGCACCCGCTGCATAAGGGGATGGTTGAGTTCGATCGCCCCGGGTGTAGGGCATTCCGAGACACAGTCTCCTCCGTACCAGCACTCTTCAGGATAGAGGATAATGGGAGGTTTCCCTTTCTCGGGATTGGGAACAAGCACATCCATAGTACAGAATTTCACACAAATATTGCAGCCGGTGCAAACTTCGGGATCAAAGACCACAGGTCTCCCTGGGCCCGGCAGATTGGGGAGGGCGAAGGCTTCCGGTTCCATAATAACCTCCTTTTTCAGGTTGAAGCGCTGTTTTTTCATCGGCGGAAGATTGCAGCAGTGCGGCCGATGCCTTGCAGCTTCAGCAGGTTGTTGAAAAACATAGCAAGCGCAGTAAGTTGTCAACAACCTTTTAGGCAAACTCGATGCTTGGCATGATCAAGGGTTCAGGTAGCCCTTGTACTCCTTGTTGTGGGCCTCGTAATTTTCCCCGAGGGGGTACGCGTAATCAATGTCCCGAACGTCCACCTGTATTCCATCTTCCGCCTGCCGGATGGTGACGAACTTATGCCATTTGGGAGGATCCTGCTCTGGATAATCCTGCCTCGTGAAGCCCAGATATCTGCTGCTGGCTTTGCGGGCCAGAACGGCCTGGATGATGATCCGATCGCAGGTCAACATGTGAAAACTCTCCACGACCCGCATCAGGACATGCGGGTTGGGAGCAAAGGCCTCCGGCGACACGTTTGTTTCGATATCATCGAGCCAGGCCAGGCCGATCTCCAACAGTTCCCGGTTCTTGATCTCCCCGCAGTAGTTCTGCATGACACGGCACAGGCCAGCCCTAAGCTCCTTCCAGTCGATGCCGCCCCTTCGTTGAACCGGGGCGTAAATCCGGGTCTTTTCAGCCTCCACCTGGGCCCGGTCCATTTCCGGAAGACTTGCGCCCCGAGCATATGCTGCGGCCTTCCTCCCTGCATACCGCCCCGTGGTTGCGGCATGGTTATAGAAATTGCCCCCGTAAAGGGCGTTCCCCGCCGCAAAGAGTCCTTCAAGATTCGTCATCAGGTTCCAGTCCGTGACCAATCCTCCGGGTGAAGCAAAAGGGCCCCGACCCCGGATGAATCCAAGGACGCTGTGCTGCCACATGCCGGGAAAGGGTTCCCCACCCAGGAGAAAATAGCTCTGGAGGAGATCCTGGTCCGGGTCAAATCCCGCTTTGGTGTATGTCCTCACAATCGGGATGTTCGACCTGCCCTCCTGCCCCACCATCAGTCCCCAGATGGCCCTCCGCTCATGCTCCGGCATGCCCGGGAGATCGGCATATAACGGGAGCTTGAATTCCCCCCTTCGCACCCTCTCCTCCAGATCGTCCACCAGCCGGGGCATCCTGTAGGGATCTCCCGGTGCTCGCTCCCCCAGGAACTTCTGCCCGGGAGCCGGCCTGGTCCTTTGCTCAATATCATTGATCGGATTCCCCAGACCGTCTATCCAGGGGATTTCTTTTCCCTCGGCATCCACCATGGAGCAGGGATACCACGTGTTTTTGGGATTTCCAGAACCATAGGAAGGCAAGTGATATCCAGGGGGGGGTGCGGGGGAGGATTTCTCCATGAGGGTGAATTCAGCCCCTGCCCGCCAGGCAATAGCCGGACCGTCGCAGACCACGTTGGGATGGAAGTAAGGAAGACCGGTGAGTTCCGTACTGAATTGCCAGTTACCCTCGTGAAAGGCCATGCAATCGATGGTGGCTCCGGCCAGGAAAATCAGGAATTCGCCTGTTCGGTTGTTGAAACCGGCGGCCCCGATAACCCTTCTACCCGGCCTCCCTCCCTCCGTCAGGAGGCAGGTGATCATGACCCGCTCAAAGATCTTCACGCCGACTCTTCTGCATTCCCTGTACATGGCCGGCTTGAAGGTCGTACCCCAGACCCTGAAAAAATGCCGTGTCTCGTAGTCATAAGCAAACAGGAACCCTGTTTCTTCGTCCCGGAACGGCGCCCCCGTGAACTCGCCTTCGGTATCCCGGATCTTCCCTCCCATATTCTCTATTTCAAGCAACGTATCATAGCTCTCCCTGGCTGCTATATACCGGGAAAGGGAATTGACGTACCCATTGTAAGATTCATATTCGCATTGTACACATTCCTCGGCCGTGATCTTGGAGCAGGGATTAGGGGTGAAGACCCAATGATCCACTCCTGACCCTCCGCCGCTCCTCTTGGGATGGGCCTTGTCCACGAGCACGACCCTGGCGCCGTTTCGGGCTGCGCTCACGGCGGCCATGGAGCCGGCCGGCCCCCCACCCAGGACCAGCACGTCCGTCTTCACAACACGCTCCTCCCCGTAACGGACCGGGTAGGGCCACTTCAGGACGGAAGGTCCGTCCTTCATCAGCGTTTCATACCAACTAGACGACATCACTCTCCTCCGTGAACAATATTCCACATCTTTTCTCCAGGGACTGGAGAGACAGCGTCTTTATTCAACTCCTGAGTTCCCTGGTGACCTCTGCGTCCCTTGAAATGAGTTCTTCACACAACGGCAAGTCCCTCGCCTTCAAGGCCTCGATGATCCTCCCATGGCGGGCATGGGTCTGCCTGATGAAGTCCGGGTCCTGGTTTTTCCCCGGGTGATGAGTGTCCCACAGGGTCTCCAGCAGCTCAAAGATAGACCAGATAATACTCTTCGCCAACGGATTCCCGGAAATATCCGCCAGGGCCACATGAAAGGAGGTGTTGAATTCCCGCAGTCTGGCGGGATCATCAAGGTGTTCCGCCATTCTTTCATGGATCTCTTCCAGCCTCTTGATGTCGGCCTTTTCCGCCTTCAACACGACCTCCCTTATCACACAAGATTCAATGGCCTTCCGGACCTCTGAGAAGTGATGAAGGGTCAGGCTTCCCTCCCTGAAAAGATCGCTCATGAGATCAGCCAGGGGCTTGTGGAGGCGGAGGGACACAAAAGCTCCCCCCTTGGGCCCGGGCCTGATTTTCACAAACCCCGATTGTTCCAGGTGGGCAAGGGCCTGTCTGACGACCACCCTACTCACCTTGAACAGGTCCGCCAGGGTCCTCTCTGGGGGTAATTTTTCGTTCTCCTTGATCTCATTTTGCAGGATGAGATCTTTGATCTGGGAGGCAACCATCTCCGGAAGTCTTTTCCGCTTGGGAGGTGAAAAGGCTTCTTCCCAGTATCGTTGCGGCACACCCATGGTGGTTTTCCCTTTCCGGCAGGTCCTCAAGGGTAAAAAAGCAGATTACCTGACTTATGGGTTTATGGATATTTGGACTATCCAAATATCCATAAAATGGATTTTAATAGAGTATGTCAGCCATTGTCAAGGGACCTTTGAAAAGGTTCAATTTTGGTCAAAGGCGGGTCACCGGTTTGAAGCTGACCCCGGGAGATTGGAAAAGCCCTGAGCGTTTTTCAAAGGTCTTGGCAAGGATTTGGTTTGACCTACTGGGCCGAAAAAGTCTGCGCCAAGGATTCCGAGAGCATGCGAAGATCGTGTAACTCAGGATCCCTCAGTTCTGCAGTAAGTCGGTAAAGGGAGTGAAGGGCGGGAACGATGTAGCTTTTGAAACGGGTTTTTCCCCTAACCCTGGATAAAAAGGAAAAGGCCCCCAGGATCTGGAGATTTCGCTGGACCGCCAAATAGGGATAGGAAGATATGAAGATTTCCACCTGCTCAGGAAGTTCGGCCTCAAGAAGACCCAGGTAGTGCCTGAATACGGCCTCCCTCTCCTCTTCTGAAAGCGAGACATAAGGATCAATCAGGAGGGATGCCAGGTCATACCCCAAAGGGCCGATGCGGCCTCCTTGCCAGTCGAGGATGCCAATACGCCCCTCGGAGAGCATGATGTTTCGGGATTGAAAATCGCGATGGAGGAAAAAGCGGGAGGGGGCCTGTGCAGCCCTGGCAGCCAAGTGCTCGAACGATGCCTCCAGGGAGGACCAGTCCAGGCGACGCCCAAGATAATTCTCGAGAAAGGCGTGCCTGAAATAGTCAGATTCGTAGCGGCGCATCACGTTGCGGTCGTAACGCTGTGTCTGGCACGTCCAGGATGGGTCGAACCCTTCTATTCCCTCTGTCTGGAGCCGGAAGAGCATCTCTACCAGAGACCGGTAAAGGGGGACCCTGTTCCTGTTGTTCAGACTCCATTCCTGGAGACTGACATCTCCCATGTCCTCCATCAGGAACCAACCCCGCTCAAAGTCGAACCGATGGATTTCAGGGACCGGCAATCCCTTTTCCCGCAAATGTTTCCCGATTTTAAGGTAGGCTAGGTTCTCCCGCCTTGAAAAGTCGTCGGAAGGGATGTTTTCCATGAAGATCAGACTCTTTCCGGAGTCTCCCGGCAAGATCCTCCAGAACCGCCTTTTTGATCCATCTCCTGGAAGGGCAAAAATCTTCAACTGCTCAGAGGATCGCCCCTGATCTTTTAAGAAATCATACAGGAAGGGCACCCCTTCCAGGATGGCGTCATCCGGCCCCCACCCTTTATCTACGCTCACCTCTCAGAATCCCCCATGGTTCGCTAGGGCATATCCTTTGCATTCATCTACTTAGTGTCCATCCATAAATAGGCAATTTTATTCAAGGTCAAGGAAGGCGAAGATTTTAACCACAGGAATACATTGAAGTATTTCGAGGATTAAAATCTGAGCCTGACACAGAGATTGGAGAAAAGGGCCATTTATGGATGGGCACTACTTAGGGTTTTGTTTTCTTCTTTCTGGCAGATCTTTGCGGGAAATGCAATGGACATCTATGTAGCCAGGCAACCAATCTTCAAGCGAAACAGGCGTATTTTGGGCTATGAACTCCTTTTTCGGGAAGACATGTCCAACTTTTTCCCCGACGTGGATCAGGACTCCGCCACCTCCAACCTTCTCTCCAACAGTTTTTTCACCATCGGTATCGAAAAGATTACCGGAAGGAAGCTCGCCTTTATCAATTTCACGGAAAAGCTTATTATCAAACGCGTTCCCCTCCTGTTTCCAAGGGAACGAATCGTTGTGGAAGTCCTGGAAAACGTTCGCCCGTCAGTTGAGGTCATTGACGCCTGTGACGAAGTCAAGAAAAAGGGGTATGAGATCGCCCTTGACGATTTTTTCTTTAACGTCGGCCTCATCCCCCTTGTAGAAAAGGCGGACATCATCAAGCTGGATTTCAAGGCCATGGACGCCAAAGAACTGGCTGAATCCGTCAAAAATCTGTCCAGTTTTCCCGTACGGTTTCTGGCCGAAAAAGTGGAAACCTACGAAGAATTCAACCAGGCCCTTAAAATGGGCTTTCAATATTTTCAGGGGTATTTCTTCAGCCGGCCTGAAATCATCCGCGGATTCGAGGTATCCAGCCCCAAGATGAGCCTGATCGAGATCATGGCCGAAGCCAACAAGAGGGATTTTGATTTCGGCAGGCTGGAAAGGCTGATTTCAAGGGATGTGACCGTTTCCTATAAGCTCCTGAGGTATATCAACTCGGCCTATTACAGGCGGCTCACCGAGATTTCCTCCATTCACCAGGCCCTAGTCCTCCTGGGAGAGAGAAGGATCCGGAGATTCTTGGCCCTGATGGCCATGACCAATCTCGCCTCTGAAAAACCCCACGAGTTGATCCGGGCCTCCATCATCCGGGCCAGTTTCTGTGAGGCCCTGGGGGAAATAAGCGCCGGCAATGTTCAGCCCTCCGAGTTGTTCACCCTGGGGCTCTTTTCCCTCATCGACGCTATCATGGATGATGATATGGCCGTCCTAATGGAGAAGCTACCCTTATCAGGAGGCATAAAGAAGGCCCTCGTGGCCGGAAAAGGTCCCCTGGCGGACTACCTCGAACTTGTCAAGGCTTATGAAATGGGAAACTGGCCCCTTGTCGAAGAAAAGGCAGAGGCCCTTGGAATCGGGGAAGACCGATTACCGCAGGAATACCTCAAGGCCCTCGGGTTCGGGGATTTTTTCGCCACTCTCTAGATCCGCTTAACAGCCCGTTTGAAACCCCCTGTTTCGGTTCTTTTTGGTCCTTTCAGGGGAACCCACTCCTTCTAACAAAAGGATCCAAAGCCTTCCCCACCAGGGTCTTTCTCCCCGCCGATCAAATGTTTTCTTCCCTTTGATGATCCTTTCTGGTAAATGAATGGATCGCCGGCAACGAAACAGGGCTCCTTCCACCCGGCCTCAAGCTTTGAAAGAGGTGAAAACATACCATGAAAAGATTCCTGATACTTGATATCGGCGCCGGAACGATGGACGTCTTGTATTATGACCGTGGAGCCGGCCTGCATTACAAGGCCGTCGTCAGGTCTCCTGTTCTCACCATTGCTGGAAAGGCCGCCCGCCTGCAGGGAAACCTTCTGGTCACGGGTGTGGAGATGGGGGGCGGCCCCATCTCCAGGTTCCTGGAAAAACGTGCCCGGGAGGCGAAGGTGGTCATGTCCGCTTCCGCAGCGGCCACGATCCACCATGACGTGGAGCGGGTGAAGGCCTTGGGTATTCAGGTGATAGATGACATGGAGGCGGAAGCCCTGAAGGAGACAGGAAGATATCGGCATATCCTTCTGGGTGACTTGGAAATCCCCCGCATCCGTAACATCATCGAAGGATTCGGCGTGCCATTTTCCTTCGATGCCGTCGGGCTCTGTGCCCAGGACCACGGCATCCCACCAGAAGGGATTTCTCATCTGGAATACAGGCACAGGGTGTTCAAGGCCTATTTGGACAGGAATCCCCACCCCCATGCCCTGCTCTTTAAAAAAGATGAAGTCCCCGCCGCCTTCAATCGGCTTGCCTCCCTGGCCCGAACAGCCGCCTCCCTCCCCACGGAAGCAGTATATGTCATGGACAGCGGTATGGCGGCCATTCTCGGTGCCTCCCTGGACCCAAGGGCTAAGGGATCCCGGAAGTTCATGGTCATGGATGTGGCCACTTCCCACACCGTGGGGGCGGCCTTGGAAGAGGGAAAACTCGCCGGATTTTTTGAATATCATACCCGGGACATTTCCCCCCGGCTTATGGAAGAACTCCTGCGGAACCTGGCGGACGGACGCATAGAACACGAGAAGATATTACGGGAAGGAGGGCATGGAGCCTATCTGCGGAAGGCCATTGGTTTCCAATCGGCTGGGACGATCATCGTCACGGGGCCGAAACGGGCCCTGTTGGCCCGGTTGAACCTTCCCACGATTCCGGGCGCTCCCCTTGGCGACAATATGATGACCGGAGCTGCAGGCGTCCTTGAGGCCATCCGCAGGTACGAGAAACTGGAGCCGCTGCCGGAATTCTGATCCCGGGTCCTCCCGGTAAAGACAAGAATCCGGCATCCCATGAAATAGTGTCCATCCATAAAGCAGGCAATTTTGTTCAAGGTCAAGGAAGGCGAAGATTTTAACCCGTCCCGCTTAGGATGCCAAGCGGCAGAGGCACCAAACATTGAAGTATTTTGAGGATTAAAATCTGAGCCTGACGCAGCCTGCCCGCCGGCTGTTTGGCGGGCTTGTCACGCCGTAGCCATAGCGAAGGCGTAAAATTGGAGAAAAGGGCCATTTATGGACAGGCACGAAATAACTCAACCCCAGGGGCCCCCGGTCTCCGGGTCCCCGGGATGATACTCAAGAGGAAAGGGATCGAAGCCATGGAGATCTTTCACGATTACGTTCAATGCGATGATTGCGGAAACAAGAATTTCAGGCCTGTTTACAGCTTTTCTATCCGGTTCTACGGTGTCAATTTTTCCGATGAACTCATCTACGACAAACTGACCGACGAAAGCTACCAATGCACGGAATGCGGCAAAATTTACACCATCGGCCAGATCGAGGAAAAGCTTGCGGAGTTTAAAAAAATCCGCAAGCGCCGCTCGTAGAAAAACAGCCCTCAAATCATGGAAAGTAAAAGAGCCCTTGAACGAATCCCTTCTTGATAAGTGCTTCAGGGGAAGAAAGACGCGGCTCCTCATGAGAACTCATGGGGGGATATTCTTGGAGAGTCAACAGATAAAACGACTCCCGCCCTTCGGTCAGGGTCCCTCGAGACCTGGGAAATTGCGGAAAAGGGTCATTTATGGATGGGCGCTAGGGCTTTTCGACGTCCTTTAAGTAAAATTGGAATTTGTAAGATCCAAGTTCGATAGTATCAAAATCCTTCAGGGGCACACTTTCTTTTACCACCTCACCGTTCACCTTTAGTTTGGCCAACCCGCCCGTAAAGGAGATATTGTATCCGGTGGGCCTTCTGCTTATGGTTGCTGCAGTAGCCCCGATGAACATGCCTGAGAGTTTGATCTCAGAAGTATCCGCTTTGCCGATTTTTGTAAGCTTCTTCTTCAATTCGAATTCACCCAGGTTGGACCCGTCGATGAAACTGATTACACCGACCTTCTCCGGGGGGCGAGGGGCACGTTTCGCTCCCGGTTGTTTCGCCAGGAGCTCCCGCTGCTTGGCGGTATCAAGCATCATGGTCTTGTCCATGTCCAGTTTCGGCTTCTGCTTGCCTTCATCCTTCGCGCTCTCGGCTGATACGAAGAGAAGCACATGCTTCCCGATGGCGATGTTGTCACCGTGTGCCAGCCGGTGAGAAAGGATCTTCTTGTCGTTCACAAAGGTACCGTTAGTACTCTGGAGATCCGTCAGGATGAACTGGTCACCCGCCTTATCGATCCTCGCGTGATATCCTGATACAGCAAGGTTGTCGATCACGATGACATTGTCGGGTTTTCTCCCGATGGTTATACTATCCTTCAGGAACGGATATTCCTTGATAACCTGATTGTTGAACATCAAGATTAATCTCGCCATGGTATTCTTCCCCCTTGATCCCCTGGGTAAAAGAAATTATTGTCCTCGTGTGCCTCTCAAGAGAAGAATTTTTCCGATCCGACCCAAAGCGGAAGTGTTTCCAAAAGAAATCTTCGCCTTAAGTTGACACCGGGTTCTACTGCTTCGTGTTTTGAGTGTACCCTGATTTTATATGCAACCATAACGTATTCCTGCGGTTAAAATTTCCGCCATCCCATACGGGCCGGAGACTTGGCCTTGCCCAAATTTTCTAATCTATGAATGGACCACCTGAGTCTGCTTCGTTATCCGACCGCCTGCGGTATGCGCTTATATCTTAGCACTCGATGCCTTGTATCTTCCACAAACCAAATACTTGCAAAATCAAGGTCCCTGTTTTAATAACCAATGTTATCTTTAATCAAGCTGAAATAGCAAGCTGAAACAAACCATTCACTTTTAAGGACGCCTTCATTCCTATCCAAAAACACTTCATACGGGCCGGTCGTACATTAAAATCCTCAGGGAACCAAATTCCTTATACCTTTTTGGGCCCACAACAGGAGATCAACAAAGAAAAATCCCGCCCTCTTCATCATTCCTTCTTTTACCCTCCTGCCCGGTGCGGAGAGAGAGACACACACCACAGTCGTGTTGTCATGCCCGCCACGCTCAAGAGCGCTTTCTACGAAGCGCTGGCAGAGGGTCTGGGGTTCGGATTCGGTAAAGGTCATTTCAAGTATCTCGTTGTCTTCCACGAGATCCGTCAGCCCGTCGGTACACAGGATGTACAGGTCATCTTCACCCGGATCAATCTCGAAGATATCCGGATCCACCTGTTCGGCGGATCCCAGGTTTCTGGTCAAAACGTGCTTGAGAGGTGAAAGGGCGGCCTCCTCAGGGGAGATGATACCTTGCTCCACCTGTTCCCAGACAATGGTGTGATCCCGGGAGAGCCGCTCGATCCGCCCGTTTCTTACCAGGTAAATCCGGCTGTCCCCTACATTCGCGGCGATGACCATATCGGGGGTTACGAGCAAAATAACCACCGTGGTTCCCATGCCCTGGTACTGCTCGTAATGCATGGCCATTTCATAGATCACACGATTGGCCAGCCTTATGCTGCTCAGGATACAATTCCCCTTCGCGGTAAGGGTTTCATCATAGGCCCCGAAAAGGTCCTCCCTGGGGTTTTCCTGCTCGATCCATCGCCGGCAACTTTCGATGATGATGTCCAAGGCGATTCTGCTGGCGACTTCCCCGGCAAGGTGTCCACCCATTCCATCCGCCACGATATAAAGGCCCAGGGAATCTTCGAGATGAAAGGCGTCTTCGTTCCCTTTCCTCTTGAGTCCAACGTCCGTAAGCCCTGCGGATTTAATGATCAATCTACCCCCGTTTTCTCGCATACCACTCCAAAGAGAACCCTTTACTCCATCAGGCCCTTTTCTTCCTCGACAACTGGTCAATCCGGGCCAGGATCAGTCGCAGGTATTTCGCCATCTCGCCAGCGCCCGAAAATCTCTCCTTGGGGTCTTTCGCCAGGGCCCGGTCGAGGATCTGGTCACATACCCTAGGTATCCTTGGGTTGTATTCCCTCACCGAGGGATGCTTGACCTGGGTGATTTGATAAAGCAGGCTGCTCAAGTTGTCTCCATGGAATGGAGTCTTCCCCGTGAGCAGTTGAAAAAACAAGACCCCGAGGGAGAAAATGTCGGAGCGATAATCGATCTTCTGACCCATGATCTGTTCGGGAGACATATAGTTCGGCGTTCCCAGGATGACACCCGTCTTGGTCCTGGATGATGATATGGCCTTGGCGATTCCGAAATCCGTCACCTTCACACCGCCGTTCTTGAGGAGCATGATGTTGGCAGGCTTGATATCCCTGTGGATGACTTCAGCCCTGTGGGCGAATTCCAAGGCCTCCGCCACCCGGGCCACCACGTCCAGCACCTTGCGGAAGGGAAGAAGAGTGCTCCTTTCGATATACTTTTCCAGATCCTCCCCTTCGAGGTACTCCATGACCATGTAAGTCAGGTCCCCCTCCTCTCCCACGTCGTAAATTGTTACGATGGAGGGATGGGACAACCGCCCGGCGATTTCAGCCTCCCGGAAGAATCTCTCCTTGATCTCATGAATTACGTCTTCATCGAATTCATCGGAAAAGCGGATCGTCTTGATGGCCAGAAGCCGATTGATCTTCGGGTCCAGGGCCTTGTACACAAGTCCCATGGCCCCCTTTCCCAGTTCACCGATTATCTCATAACGACCGATCCTGCCCGGGCTTTCAATTCCGGATTCCGCAAGGACACTTGTCTCCGTGAGTCCTTCGTGGCTCCCTATGGTCGAGGACTGGTCACCCTCTTCAAGCTTGGCCATTCTTTCGGAGACATCCCGGAAATCTCCACCCTTTGCTATATAGGAATAGGCGGCCAAGGCCTTGTCCGGCTGACGTTTCTGTTCAAATGCCCGTGCCAGATTGTAGATCAGGTCCTTTGTTTCCAGATCCAGGGGAAGTTTCTTGAATTTTTCAAAAGCCAGATCCAGAAGACCCTGGCTCTGGAAACTGAGCCCCAGGAGACGATTCGTCTCCACTGAATCCCCTTTCCGGGCTCCCCCGGAGATGATACGCCCTGCCAAGGAAGAAATCAGGTAGACGGAGAAAACCGTGGCGACTATATAGATGGAGCGCAACCACATATTGCCGAAGGCAAAAAGGAGGAGGCCTGCCAATAACGGACCACCCAACCAGATTCCCATCCAGGAAGCCTTTCCCCATTTTCCCGTACCAGGGAAATAAAGCGCACAAAAGATTCCGGCGATGAGGAGAAGAAAGATCTCCACGTATGGTGTCCAGGTAGGACGCGATAGACAGTCTCCATAAAGGATGGCATTCAGGGAGTGGGCCGTCATGAGGAGTGCCGTCATACGGGAAAGGTCATCCCGGCCCATCAAAGATCCAGGGGCACCCGCCATCCCTACGAGCACGACTTTCCCCTTGAAGAGATTCTCCGTCCCTTTTCCATCCAGGACATCCTTTGCTGATACCCGC
This sequence comes from Deltaproteobacteria bacterium, assembly GCA_019310525.1. NCBI lineage: Bacteria > Pseudomonadati > Myxococcota > Myxococcia > Deltaproteobacteria bacterium. The sequence continues at coordinate 12,533 of JAFDEE010000074.1, forward strand.
CTGAATCCGTTATGCTCCGGGAAATTCTTGAATAGCATCTCTCCGTTTAACGCAGGAATCGTCCGCTCTCCCATGCGGACCCCGCCACTGCCGGCATAGACCTGGTTGGGTTGTTTTCCTGCCAGAACCATGGCCAGTCTCAGGGGAACCGAAGGGATGAGGGTGCCTTTGCAATCGATGAAAAGGGGATGTGTCATCCGGCCATGTAGCCGGGGTCCCGGGGCCTTGGCGTGACCCAGGCCCAGGGCGGCCTTTGCAAGTTCCGGGTAGGGGAGTAAAAGTGCCCGTGCCGCGTGCTCAAGAAGATCGGAGGAAGATATGTGGCCCCGGGTAAGGGAGTTCTTGTAAAGCTCAGGAGGAAACTCCCCTTCGGAGGAGGATTCACCCATGGGGTGGGATGCTTCGTATATCGCCAGAACGACTTTTCCGCTTTGTCTCACGCGGTCAAGGAGTCTTTTGTCTCCATCCAAAAGCTTTTCCATCCGGGCGATGTTCTCCCGCACCCAGGCCTTGAGGCCTTCATCATTGCTCCGGTGGCTGATGACCTCGAACTTCTCCCGGAGAGTTCGAATCTCTTGGAGCACCGGGGATTTCTCCCGGCCGGGGAAGGGCATAAGAAGAGCGATCAGATCTGATCCCCCCTCGTCCAGAAGCCCCACGAGTTCACTTATGGCGTTTCGGGACTGATAAAAGGGATCCTCTCCATCGACCTCTACGAGAATGATGCGGTGTGTGTCCCTTTCCACAGGATGGATGAACCGGGCGAAAGAATCATAAAGAATGCGTTCCGTCCCGTCCAGGAAGGATACACCGGAAAGGGACAATCCGGCCATGGTCAGGGTTACGGCAAAACCCAGGATGATAACAATTCGATTGGACCTTTTCCCCATCTCGTTTAATAATAATGCTAAAAAAAATGTCCAAATTTAAAAAATATGTATCAAGATAACCAGTTAATGTCAAATAGAAAATATAATCTATATTTTACAAACTATTTGAAAATCATTAAAAACTAAGGGCAGGTGGGTCATAATAAAATTTATAACACAGCAAAGTGATGAATTTTAGGTCAAACGAATGAAAATGAATCGGCCCCTCTCCTTTTTAACCCTGGAAAGGAATGGAAGGCACCCTGATTCGTACCCCTCCTCAGAATGTATTTTGAACACCAGCGAGTTTCCGATTTTCTGCGCCCCTTTCGTGTTCAGCCCCATTGCTCCGTTGCAGATTCCTGGTTTCGGAAGTAAAAATTTTTATGCAAGTTTTGTGCAAGCCCAAAAAAATCAAGGAATTAGTGTCCATCCATAAATAGGCAATTTTGTTCAAGGTCAAGGAAGGCGAAGATTTTAACCACAGGAATACATTGAAGTATTTCGAGGATTAAAATCTGAGCCTGACGCAGAG
>JAFDEE010000075.1 GCA_019310525.1 Deltaproteobacteria bacterium
CCGCCGAAAACGATGAATCCGGCGACGATGGTGGATACGATCCCGATGATGATACCCCAGAAGCCCTCGGCGCTGAGGTACATCCAGCCCAAAGCCATAGAGTAGGAAAAGCCTGTACTCCGCATAAATCCCGGGAAATAATTGCTGTAGACGGCATAAAAAAAGAAGAACCCGATCAGGCTGACGAGGATCCATCCCGTGGTTCTCCTCGCGGCCTCGAGAACGGAAAGGAAGAGCAGGGAGGCAAGGAAGATTTCGTATGGCCGGCAGACAAGTCGGCCCTCGGCTACCAGGGCGTTGCCATTGACGGCGATATACCCGCATGGATACAAATGAGCCCCGCACTGATCGCCCGGTGGGTAAGGGGTGGAATCACCAGGTTCAGGTAAAAGAACAGGTTGCAGAGATGGGAGAGGGTGTAAAGGGTCCAGAGGAGAGAGACCACGAATGCCAACTTGTATCTCAGGCTGCGTTCCCGCCAGCCCGCTTCGACCTTGTATTCCTTCATCCGTTTCCCCGCTCACCGGGTTTATTTTGGAAAGGTGGGGGGACGCCCGGCCGTCCCCCTCAATGGCCTTTCTACTTTTTCTTCTTCAGGATTTCGGCCTGTCTCTTGAGCATCTTTTCCTGGTAGGCCTGGGCCTCGGGGGTCCAGAGTCCCTTTTCCTTGAAATATCGAATGGAGCCTTCGTGGTAAGGAACCGCAAGGGTGACGGGCCGGTGTTTCAGGCTCCAGTACTTTGCGGCCGGGTGGGTATCAGCGTACTCGTTGTTATGATCGTAAATGGCCTTCACCACTCCGTAGACGACTTCCGGATCAGTTTTTTCGGATGTGAACATGGCGTTCTGGTAACAGATGGCGTTGGGAATGGCGCTCTTGTTCCGGAAGCGCGGATCATTGGCCGGGATATCATTCAGGGTGTATCCCTCCATGCGTTCGAGTACGAAATGGGCCTGTTTCCTGGTAAGATTCACGAAAACACACTCCCCCTTGGCCTCGTTGACCTGCATCACCGCGCCGGGGACTACCGGGTAGAGGAGGGCGTCTACTCTTCCTTCGATCAGGTCCCGGATCGCCTCCTTGATGCTGGAAAAGGCCAGGACTGATTTAAGATCCTTGAATGAGAGGCCGGCTGAAGCCAATTGGTTCCGGGCCATGTCCGTGAACATGGGATTGGCCTTGAACTTGATGTAGACGACCTTCCCCTTTAGATCGGCGATGGTTTTAATCCCCGTGTCGGGAGTGGTCCAGAACATGAACATGTAATCGTGTCCGGCTCCAACGGTTCGAACCGGCATGGGCCCCATCTTCTTGTAAAGCCCTCTTCCCAGGAAGGCGTTCAGAATATCCGCCGCATTATGGTTGGCAAACTGGCACTGCCCGTTTTTCATCATGGGCAACCATAACTTGGGTCCGCCAAGGGGTTGGACAATCCAGTTTTCAATGGGCGTATATTTCTCGATGACTTTCCCCATCCCAACGAGCACCATGTGGACCGAAGCGCCAGGGGCTGGGGAGATGACGGTGACACTTTTGGGCCAATCCGCACCCCAGGCCCCTTGTGCCATAAAGAGAAAAAGCATTGCGACAAGGACCGCAGCCCGTACAAGCCCTGAGCTTTTCCGTCCATACCTTCCGTTCATGTCAACACCTCCTATCCTTGAAAAGACGTTACAGGAATTTCCCCTCGCCTTTCATCCTTATCGGGAATGGTAGGGTTTTCCCGGTGAAGGAATCCGGCTCCGGGTGCTTTTGGCCCCTGGGATTGGGACGATCGCAGGGCCCCATCGGGTTCATTTTGATGGTTCGACGTGAACCTTATGAGATCAAGGGTTGCGGAAAATTATTCGCCACTTGTTGGCATTAGATCTGAAACATCCAGATATTGAGAGTGCAAAGTCCTAATGAATCGAAGGATTTTCTTATTGAGGCTAAGGTTCGGAGTTAAGGGCCGCAAGGCGATTAAGTCGGCTTTCTACTTCAAGCAGGTGCTGTTTGCATAGCTCCAGGGCCTTTTCCTGATCTTCAGCCACGAGGGCGGCTAAAATTTCTTCATGATAGCGGACCACATTGGCCGATACTTCGAGGTCCGGCACGATCTGGCTGAGAAAGTCTCCCACCAGTGCCATGATCGCTTCAAGGACGATTACGAAAACATGGTTCTTGGAGGCCTTGGCGAGCAACTTGTGAAATTGAATGTTTTCTTCCGTAGCCAGTCGGCCAGCCTCGATTTTCCGACGGGCCTTGCGGATATTGGCTTTGAGTGATTGGATGTCGGACTCATCCATGTTCAACATGGCATAGAGGAGCACCACTTTCTCTATTTCCAGCCGGGCCACTGTCAGGTCTTTCATGCTGATGTTTTTGATCCTGAAGGCATCCAGGAAAAGGTCCCGGATCCTGTTAAGAACGGTGTTGACAATTTCAGGCCCCCCGGTTCCACCTTTTTGGATCACTATGAAACCGGAAAGCTCCAGGAGCCGCAGGGCCTCCCGGATAGTTTGTCGTCCCACGTTGAACTGGGCTGCGAGATGGGTTTCGGAGGGGAGTTTGTCCCCGGGTTTGAGAACTCCCCGGAAAATCAGTTCCTTGATCTTGGTGGAAACCTGCTCGAAAGCCCTTCGGTTGTTTATCGGCGTGAATAATTCTTTTTCAGGTAATGGCATATGGCTACCTCGGTTTGTGCTATTGTCAGACAATCTAAATGTTTTCCCTGTCAGCTGTCAAGTAAAATCGACAATTTTTAAAAATCGGCTTGTTTCCTTTTACATCCCACCTGGGTTATGGGCTAAACGGGGTGAATTTCAATGGTTAAGAGAGGCGGAGATTTTTGAAAACCAAAATAGGTTGTGGTATCTAAAATTGTATCCTAACAAGATGGTGGCTTCATGCAGTTTTAGAACATACGGGTCGAGGAGATGATATGAAACCCCAAGCCATTTACAACGGCTGCTTTAAAAATATTACAAGGCGGGATTTTATCCGGCTTACCTCCCTTATGGCCGGCGGACTCCTTACAGGCTGTGCCGTCAACCCTGTGACCGGCAGGCAGCAATTGATGCTGGTATCGGAAGAGCAGGAGATTGAGATGGATCGGAGGAACTCCCCTCATCAATTCTCCTCAGACTACGGTGCCATGCAGGACAGGGCCCTGAACGCATATATAAGCGATGTAGGTCTAAAGCTGGCATCAAGGACCCATCGGCCCCGGATGCCTTACTCCTTCAGGGCCGTGAATGCGGTTTATGCCAATGCTTATGCGTTCCCCGGAGGGAGTATCGCCTGTACGCGGGGCATTCTGCTTGCCATTGAGAGCGAGGCGGAACTCGCCGCGCTCCTCGGCCATGAGTTGGGACACGTAAACGCCCGGCATACGGCTGAGCAGATGTCAAAGGGACTGCTGGTGCAGGCCTTCGTGGGTGGGCTATCGGCCCTTGCCGGCACACAGGGGACCGGCTACGGCCGACTTGCCGCCCAACTTGGCATGATCGGCGCCGGAGCCCTGCTGGCCTCCTATAGCCGGGATAATGAGCGGGAGGCCGATGCCCTGGGGATGGAATACATGGTTCGTGCAGGGTACAGTCCAAAGGGAATGATCAGTCTCATGGAGACCTTACAGCGCATGTCCGACCGTGAACCCAGCATCATTGAACTTATGTTTGCCACACATCCTATGAGCCGGGAGCGTTACCGTACCGCGCTCAACAGGGCCCATACCCGCTATGGTGGGGCGATGCATCTTCCCTTGTACCGAGAGCGTTACATGGATCATACTACAGCCCTTCGAGCCATGAGGAGGGCCGTCCAGGAGATGCAAAAAGGAGAACGAGAGATAATGCAAGAGAGGTTCGGCCTTGCAGAGAACCACTTCCGAAAGGCCCTCCGGTTGGCACCCAACGACTATGCGGGACTGCTTTTAATGTCCATTTCCCTGATGCTTCAAGAAAAATTCAAACAGGCCCTACGCTACGCCCTGAAGGCGCGACAGGTCTACCCGGGAGAGGCCAAGTCTTACCACTTAAGCGGATATGTAAAAATCAGGCTTCATGACTACGAAGGAGCCTACCGGGATTTTACCGATTACGATAGGATCCTTCCAGGGAATCCCAATATCACATTTTTCAGGGGTTATGCCCAGGAGAAGATGCATCATATCAAGGCGGCTGCCAGGGCTTACCACCGATACCTTCAGATGGTTCGTGAGGGTGAAAAGGCTCGTTACGCATATATGCGGCTTAAGGAGTGGGGGTATTATAAATAGTGTCCATCCATAAATGGCCAATTTCCGCAATCTCTGCGTCAGGCTCAAATTTTCTCATTTATGGATGGACACTAAATAGGGAAGACAGGGTAATCATCAAAGGGGCTGATGCAGAGGAATATATTCAGGAGGATTCCTCTTGAGGCAAAGGGATAATCCTGGGGCCTTTTCATTTGACCATCCCATTTCCCTTTCCTATAATACGCGACCGCCCCGGTTCCGGGATCTGGGGCGTGAGGGCAGGCACGGAGAATGGACGAAAGTTGACGTTTTGTGCAGAGGTTTCAAAACAAGGGGAGAAGAATGGGATTGCTTGAAGGTAAAGTTTCGCTGATAACGGGAGCAGACACTGAAATCGGCAGGGAGATCGCCCGAAGGTTCCTTCAGGAAGGGGCTCGGAAGGTGATATTGTTTTCAGAAGATGAAAAGGTCCTCTCCGGCCTTTGCGGATCGCTGGACCCGGCAGGGGAGCGGGTCGGGGGTGTTTTCGGGGAGATAAGGGGCCGGGATGATGCCGTGCGGACTATTGAGGATGCGGTAAAGGAGGCGGGTCGGATCGATATCCTCATAAACAACTTTGACCTGATGGAGTACGGTCCAGTGAGTCCGTCTGAACCAGGGCATTGGAACAGGGTCCTTAATGCGAACCTTAACACCGCCATGTTTTTTATGTCGGCCGTGATTCCCATGATGAAAGAGTCGGGTGGCGGCGTGATCGTGAATGTGTCTTCTCTTGCAGGTAATGTCCCCTTTTCGGGCCTGGGAGCCTACTGCGCATCCCACGCAGCCCTCCAGGCCTTTTCAAAGGTGGCAGCCAAGGAGGTTGCTTCTTTCAATATCCGGGTGAATATTATTTGCCCTCCGATTGTTGAGGAGACGGGCACTGAAGGTTCTTCCTCCGAACTCCTTGGAAGGAACGGCGACCCCGGGTCGGTGGCGGATGCGGCCCTTTTCCTGGTATCCGACCGAAGCGAGTGGCTTACGGGCGTAACCCTGGACCTTGACGGCGGAAGGCACCTGGCTCCCGGTCCCTAAAACGGTCGAACCGGATTGGGGAAAAGGTGTGAGGCGATGGTCACCGTGAAAGTGTTTCCCACCCTGCGTGATTACCTGCCTTCGGAATATCCAAGGACAGATAAAATCCTTCTGGATCTATCCAGAATGGGGAAAGGAGGCGTAAGGGTAAAGGATCTCGTGAAATTCCTTGGTATCCCCAGGGAGAAGGTATCGGTGGTCATTTTAAACGGTATCATTCGAAAGGATCTTGATATGGCCCTTAAGGACGGGGATACCGTATCCCTCTCGCCACCGATCGCTGGGGGATGACAAACCCTCAGCCCCACCAACAAACTTCCCCATCAACTCATATAGAAAAGAGGGGGACCATAATCCCCCTCTTCTATCCTTTCCTTCAGATACACAGCTAACAGCCAACGGTTTTTAAACTGCTTTTCTGCTCCCCTTAGACTCCCAGCCTATCAGCTATATAGGCCAAGCCTAGGGCCTGCAGTTTCTCTCTTGTAGGTGTCCCGGTTTTTGTGTCCCATCCCCTGGCCAGGTAATATTCTTCAAGCATGGTATCCAGTGCTTCATGAGTAAAGACATGCCCCTTGGACCCCCCTTCAGTCAGGGGTTCGGTCATGAGCCGTTGAGGAAGGGTGTCGTCAGCCCTCGTGAACCCTTCCCGGACATTGAATGCCTTGGCCACGTTGTTTACCCTTTCACCGGCCTGTATCACCTCCTCAGGTGTCATGGAGATACCGGTTACCGCCTCCATGAGGGCGGCGGTGTTCTCGGCAGCGTTGCCCGGTAAGGCCATATCCAGGAGAAATGCGCACATTGTGGGGCAATCGCAGGTGGCCGTTCTCAGGTCCTGATTCCACTTGGTAAGCTTTCCTTTCCCCCGCGTATCGAATCGGTCGACCTCGCGGGGGATCGGGATCCCGAAAATTTCCTGGAAGGCATACCCACGGTTGTGATCCGCTCCGGTATAGGAAGTGGCATAGTTTAGTCCATGGGCCATAGCCCCCCTCACGTCATAGCCGGGAAGTTCCAGTCCTTTTACGTGTATGGCGTATTTTGAAGAATCCTTGCCGATCTTGATAGAAGCGCTCTTTACCCCGTCAGCAAGGATATCCCCGATCCCTTCCCGGAAAGCCATCATGTGAAGGAGGTTCATCATGGCACGGTGGTTTCCAAAGTTGAGCTTAATGCCCCCGGTATCTTTGTCTCCAAGTATCCCCTTTTCGTATAATTCCATGGCGAAACCTACCGTAACACCTGCTGAGATGGTATCAAGGCCCAGTTCGTCACACAGGCGATCGGCGGCTACGACCGCCTCGGCGTTATCCACTCCCGTCTCCCCTCCCAGGGAGTAAAGGGTTTCGAATTCGGGCTCTCCCAGGGCACCCGCATAGGGGCCGCTTCGAGCCATCTTTAACTGGGTGCATCCCACGGGGCACTGGAAGCAATGTTCACTTCCCACCTTTAGGCGTTCCTGTGCCGCCACACCTATCTCTTCAGCGGGAGTGAAGCTGCCCGTAGCAGTCCAGTTCTTGGCCGGAAAGATACCAAGTTCACAGGTATGATTCACGACCATTGGGGTACCCAGGCTTGAAAACTGGGAATACAGTATGTGGCTCTCCTTCATGGCCTTAAGCATATTGTCCCTTGCCTCTTTGAATTTGTTGCCCGATGTCACCGAAACGGATCCTGTACCCCTTATGGCGACCGCCTTTAGGTTCTTGGCGCCCATTACGGCCCCGAGCCCTTTTCGCCCGGCAGCGCGTCTCTCATTAACGATGCAGGCGATTTTACTCATTTTTTCTCCGGCAGGGCCTATGCAGGCGATTCGAATATTTTGATCGCCGAGTTCATTCTTTATGATCTGCTGGGAGTCACCCGTTAGGGCTCCCCAGGCTTTGCCCGCGGGTCGGAATTTAACCTCCCCGTCCTTGATCCAAAGATAGGTGGGCTTTTCGGCCTTCCCTTCGATAATGAGCATATCGAAGCCGGCGAATTTGAGCTCGGCAGGAAAATACCCGCCGGTCAAGGCCATTCCTACGGCACCTGTAAGAGGTGATCTGGCCGCCACGGCCATACGGCTTGCGCAGGGAACTGTGGTTCCGGTAAAAGGCCCAACGGAAAAGATTAATTTGTTGTCGGGGCCCAGGGGGTCCGTACCGGGGCCCAATTCATCAAAGAGGTATTTGATGGCGAACCCTGCACCCCCGATGTAATCCCTCGCGATCTCAGGGGGAAGTTTTTCTACCCTGTGGGTCTGATCACTCAAATTGATACGCAGAATGTTTCCCGTATATCCGCCTGAATACATGGTTTCCCCTCCTCTGTTTAAATGACATAGTCATAATATCCCCTTACAACCCGGTATCTGGAAATTTGCTGTCCTCCCAGCCAGAGTTGAGTTATCTTGGCATCCCGGAGATACTTTTCAAGATGGTACTCGGGCGAAATTCCGTTTGATCCCATGAGTTCAGCCGCCTTGTTGGCCACCCATACGCAGGTATCAGCTGCGAAGATTTTGGTGGCGCTTGCTCTGGATATCATTGCCGGACTGAAGGGTGGCCCGTATTGTTCCGGGTGGTCCATCATCCATGATAGGTTGTAAACCGCTCCCCTGGTAAGTTCGATCTTTATGGCCATGTCGGCAAGTATTCCTGCGGCCATGCTCCATTCTCTCACCGGTTTCCCCCCGCTCTTACGTTCTTTGGTGTAATCAAGGGCGATTTTAAAGGCCGCCTGGGCGATTCCGAGGGAAATGGTGGAGGAGTGCCATTGAGCGATACATCCTGCTGCCCCGTGATAGAAATGGGCGTCGTGACCTGGACCTGCAAGCCGGAATTCCTTGGGAACTCTTACATTGTCGAAGTAAATGCTTCCGTTGATGGAGGTCCTGAAGCCCATCTTCGCCTCTGGTTTTCCAAAGGATAGTCCCTCCGCATCGCTTGGAACGTAAATAAGGGCTATTCCTTCGTCGCCCGCCTCTGGATTTGTGGTGCAGATTGTAAGGTAAAAGGCGGCGATACCGGCGTGTGTAGGCCAGGACTTGGTGCCGTTGATCACATATTCGTCTCCTTCAAGGTGTGCGCGGGTAGTAATTCCCTTTCCCTGTAAAATGGGGTTTTCCGTGTCCGCTCCACCCGTGGCATCTGTCATCGCCAGGCATGCATAGGTTACCTTGTCACCGCAGAAGGCCGGGACAAACTTGTCAAGTATCGCTTTATTGCCCGCCAGCATGGCAGGACCCAGCAAGGTGGCGTTGATCCCGACACTAAGGCTGATACCGGCATCTCCCTTTGCAAGTTCCTCACAAAGGATGGCCCCGCTTACTACACTGCTTCCGCCGCCGCCTCCGTATTCTTTGGGATAACCGGCCTTCTGCACACCTAAGGCCACCAACTTATTGTGAATTTCCTCCACGATGCCGTAGTCTTCTTCCAACTTCTCCCTTATAGGTATTATCTCTTTTTCCACGAATTTGCGGATCATGTCCCTGATGGCCTTGTCTTCTTCCGTGAGAAGGTGCTCCAGTTGCATGGCTTATGCTCCTTTCACATGGACTGGAAAAGGTTTATGGATAGAGATGGTCTTATCCTGATCTCTGTCACGGGTTTTGACCGTAATAGACTTCAACTCCACCGAGTACATAGAAATCAGCGACCCACTTTGAAAACCACTGGGGAAAGAATTCCTCTTTAAAGGCCTTTGTTTCATGCGCCTCTTTCCAGTCTTCCAGACTTGTCACATCCATGATGCCGATGAACTTATATGGAGAAGCCGCCGGTTCGGGAGGCACTCCCTGCTGTCCATTGCCTGAAATACCTCCCACCATTTTCAGGAGCGTGAAACTCCTGGCCCCCTTCTGGCCGAGCAGTAAGGGCCCTTTATAGGTTTTGCACCACTCCACATAATCTTCTTCCTTTGCGTCGTCACGAAGGTTGTAGAGGATGATTTCTTTTGCCATGGCTTTTCTCCTTTCTTTCGCTGGTGGTTTTTTTAAGTGCCAAAATCCCCTTAAAACAGACCGTTGCCCCAAGAAAAAAGGCCCCATTGCCCTGTATCGGGCAAGGGGCCTCGTTACCCCATTAGCAGGCCGCTTAAACTGCCTGGTTATGGTGTCCCCATCAGGCTTAGGCCCGGTCGGACCGTATCGCGTACTCTTCCGGGGAGTAGCTAAGATTTATGGATAGGCGGCGGGTACCAAGAGGCCTGGCCTCAACTTTGGAACATGTGCTCTGGTATAAATAACCTATAAGGTACCGGAAATCCGGCAAGGCCTGTTCCTTCCAAATGAAAAAGCCCTCGTGAACCTATTGGGCATCACGGGGGCGTCTTTACCTCCAACTGCATCGTTACAGCGATTTATTTATTAATCAAAAAGAATGGACTTTGTCAATAAAAAAATAGGGGAAACATGGATAACTATTCCAGCATTAGGATTACGGCCTCCGCCACCTCCTTCATAGGTTTGTTCTTTTTCATGCTCATTTGTTGGATACGTCTGTAGGCCTCTCCTTCCGAAAGGTTATGGGCCTTCATCAAGAGGCCCTTGGCCCTTTCCACCAATTTCCTGGTTTCAAGTTGTTCGCTGAGTTGTTTTACACGTTCATTAAGTGAAGATTCTTCAAGGAAGTGGCGGATGGCAAGTTCTATGGCCGGTGTCAGGTCCTTTTCACGGAAAGGCTTTGTAAGGTAAGCCATCACACCCGCCTCCCTTGCACCCTTTATCAGGTTTTTATCCGAATATGCAGTGAGAAGGATCACCGGTAATCTGGATGCTACTTTCTTTGCAACAGTGATTCCATCCATTTGCGGCATTTTTATATCCAGTATGGCCACATCCGGGTGGATTCGGCCGATAAGGTCCAAGGCTTCCTTTCCGTCACGGGCCTCCCCCACTACTTTATAACCCAATCCCTCCAGGGATTCCCTGAGGTCGATCCTGATCAGAGGTTCGTCATCGGCGATCAAGATGCGAAAACTCATGTCACCACCTATTTGATGCTAAGATAAGATCCTGGAATCGGAAAAGTTATCTCGGCTTGTGTGCCGCCGGGCTGGCTGATCTTAAATGTCCCATTCAGTTCGTCGTTGACCAATGTTCGGACGATTGTGAGTCCCAGGTTCCCATCACGGGCCGGATCAAACCCCTGGGGAAGTCCTGGACCGTTGTCCCTTACACTTATCCTCAACAACCCTTCTTTTTCACCGATTTCTATTGATACCTTTCCCTCTCCATCGTTCTTGATTCCATGTTGGATGGCGTTTTGAAGGAGTTCGTTAACGACGAGGGAAACGGTTGAAGCCGCTTTGGATGGGATTGAAACTGAAGGGCCGGAGATGTCTAAGGTAATTATCGGCCCTTGCTGTTGCTCTGGCAAGGCCACCCTACTGATACGCCCCAGTAGCTGGCCCAGGTCGACCAGGCCAATTTCCCCGTGGGATAACATCTCGTGCACCGCCGCGATACTCATAATTCGGTTTATACTATCTTTTAGGGCTCGCTCGGGAGATATATTGCTAAGGCGCCTCATCTGCATACGAAGGAGGCTGGCGATATTTTGGAGGTTGTTTTTCACCCTGTGGTGTACTTCCTTGTAGAAGGTAGTGTGCTTGTGCAGAGATTTGTTTTCGATAAAGAGCCCGATTTGACTGGAAATAGTTTTTAGGAATTCAATGTTCTCCGACAGGAAAACATCCTGGAAAGCCCATGTATCGCGGGATCTGGCATACAGGTTCAGGACACCCCTAAGGGCACCCTTGTAAGATATCGGCAGGGAAACAAATTCGTAAGGGAAAGGTGTCAAAAGGCCCACGGACTCATCGGTGCCGCTTTCACGGGCGGAGAAAAGGGGCCTGCAGTGGTCTGTTTGCCACCTGGTGAGCCTTTCGTCGTTTTCAATTTCTATCCTTCCAATTTCCATCCCCGGTTCCGATTCGAATCCTTCCTTTATCAGCAGGCGGTGAGTGCTGTCCATGACCCAAAGACTTAGAGCCGAAAGTTTAAGGATTTTCCTCGTATGGTGGATCATTCGGTGTGATTGGACACCGGGACTTACCGCACTGGAAAGCTCTGATCCCAACCTGTTCAAGAAATCCAGTTGCCTTATCTTGACGTCCAGTCTGTTATCGAGTTCAATCCTGTGTAGTTTGCTCGCGGTAAGCTTGCTTATGGTCTCGGCAAGCTCAAGGTCTCCTTCGTCAGGAGCGATCCTCTCATCCCTCTGCTTCAAGGAAAGTATCCCGAAACGTCTCCCATGGCTTTCCAACCATTTTACCACGAGATTTTCTCCTATGGCTTTTTCCCTGAGGAGGCCTGGAAATGCCTTTGGGCTTGAGGCAACAGCAAGCCTGAAGGCGTTTTCCTTCTGGGCCGAAAGGTAAAATGCCACGTCGGCCCATGGGAGCATCCGTGTCAACTCTTCAACCAACAACTTAAGTAATGAGTGAAGGTCTCTTTCTTCTTCGATTAAGAGGTTTATGCGGCTGATTCCTTTTATCTGGAAGGCCTTCCTGTCAAGTCGTTCGACGAAGTCCTGGTAAACACGTTTTCCCCTTTGTATAAGGGATGCTACAGGGTTTAATTCATCCGAAAAAACGAGGGTTGAAACCGACTGGTTGGCATAAATGGGGAGTCCGTCCTCGCTCAGGCCCTGTTCGCCGAAAGTATAATAGCCGCACACGGGTATGCGGGCCCTCTCGGCCACCATTTCCACCTCATGGTTACTGCTTTTCCCCATGAGCCGCTTTCTCAAGGCGCATGAGAACATCAGGGCGAGGGCGGGCCTCCTTAATCCCCCTTGGCGGAGGGCTTTTTCATAGGCCTTTAGACCCGCTTCCATGATATCCCTGTCCGTCGCCTGCATGAGAGTAATGACCTGATCTTTACGCATGATGGGGGCGAACTGGACGGAGCCGTCATCCAGAACCTTTTCCGGAACCTGTAAGATGGAATTGCCGTATATGTCAGTGGCCCCAAAGGGATAACGGCTGAATAGGACTGATCCTTCTCCCAGATCTTCAGGGGTTTTCCCCAGGATTTTTGCACATACTTCCCTCGCAGGCCTTCCGTCCAATTCGTGGACAATATGACCGGAGGCCTTTGTCACCAGAGCTCTACGGGTCGTAGGGGAAAAGCCGTGTGCCATCCCGAGACCGAAAAGGATCTCTGATTCAATGAAGGCTATGGCGGCGGCATCGTCAGATATCCGGTCATTGCAAATCTGGTAGTTGGACTTAAAAGAAAAACAGTCGGACGAAGATCCCCCGAAAATTGGAATTCTGTTTGCCGAGGCCTTTCTGAGATAAGTATGGATATCGTGGCTTAATGAAACCTGTGTCCTTGACGCACCCGGAGTGAAAAGAACAAGCAGCACGGGAGATACTCCCGGCATCCCGGGAGATGCAAGGTGAAGGGTCTGATGGAGCGGATGTTCTGGGTCAAAATAGTTTGACACACCAGCCTCGTCAAGGGCTTTAAGCGTAGCGGCTGTGGGATCTTCCCTTACCCCTGTCCCCATCCCTACCCGAACTTTCAGGTGTTTTGAGGCCAGGAGGGCCACGACCACACCGCCGTCAATTTCCCTGCCGTCGATTTCCCCGGCGGAACTGGTACCGATTACCGGGCACTCTCCAAGGACCTCCCGGACACCTCTGGCGACTTTGGTTATATCAAGTTTTGAGGAAACAAAAATGAAGGCGAGAGAGGGAGTGAAGTGCCTGATCCGAGAAAGGGCCTCAGCGGCCGCCTTTCTGCCCATCATGAGGCCTTCTCCGCAAAGGGCCGTTCCGACTCCCGCCTCGAAATACCGGGTCATTCAACACTCCTGAAAGGCATAGGGACAATTATCTCCCAATTAATGGACATGCATGGTTTCCATTATAAATAGCACATTTTCACAATCCCAGGCGCCTACCTGTGTATTTCCCGCGCAGAAGGCGGATCAGCCTCACCCCACGGTCATTAAATGAAGCCTGTCTCCGTCATGGAAGGGCACATCCATGCGCTCACCATAGGACAGGTATTTTGCACAATTGGCGACCCCCCCCTTTTCTTTAAATTCCATGTGGATTTCCCCGTACCTGTCAAGAATGGCCTTTTTATCCCTGGCCCGGACCTTTTTGCCTGGCCGTTTATCATGTCGCGTAGAGTCGATCCTAAGGAATTAAAATTCCAGGTTTTTTTCTTGTTTATGATCTTGTAAAGTTGAGGCATTTTTCTGTTTTAACCGCGGTTCGGGATATGAGGATCATTTGTTGAAGGTCCGGGTGCAACTTGTCAAAATTATGATTGTCTCCCCTTACATTGTCAATGTTCCATACCTTTTATTCCCTTTTGAGCTAAAGTGAAATTCTACGTCCCGGAAATGTGGCAACCAGCAGAATGATCCGCAGGAGTAGGGAGCGGGAGGATGCAAGAGGCCCATTCACATATGGAAATCAAAGTGCGCGGCTTTGCAGACCGGCTTATCCATTTCCTGGAAGGGATTTCCTTTGACGATCTCCGCAAAAGTGGGGTAAAAAAAGGTCGTACTTTTATGGGCCGCATGGGACGAGACCTTTGAAAAACGCCCTCTTTTGCCCAATCTCGGCGCCTGCCTGTGCCGGGCCTATCTGCCGTTCCAACGGGACAGGCAGGCACGGCAGACAGGTCAGGCTCAAACCGGGGACCCACCCGTTGGGTGGGGAGTCGTCCGGACAAATTTTAATCCTCGAAATACTCCAATGTATGGATGCCTGTCCCGCTTGGTATACCAAGCGGGGCGGTTAAAATTTTCGCCTTTCTTGACCCTTGGACAAAATTGAACATTTTTCAAAGGTCTCGGAACCTGATGTGGTTTGGGTGGCCCCTGCTATTAAGGCCGTACCTGGAAACCGGAAAAGCCAAAGGAGGAAAAAAATGACTGAGATGCTGTGGAAGCCGTCGGAAGAAAGGGTCCGGGCGAGCAACATGTATAGATTCATCCGGTTCGTCAACGAAAAATACAGCCGGGATTTTTCCGACTATGACGCCCTGTACCGCTGGTCGGTCGAAAACATCCCGGAGTTTTGGTCGGCGATGTGGGAATTCGGAGATATCAAGGCGTCACAGCCCTACGATGTGGTTGTCGACGACTTGACCCGGATGCCCGGGGCCCGGTGGTTCCAGGGGGCCAGGCTCAACTTTGCAGAGAACCTTCTTCGTTACAGGGATGATGAAACGGCCCTGATTTTCAAGGGGGAAGGGCGTGACACCACCAGGATGACTTACGCCCAGGTTTACGATGCCGTAGCCCGGGCGGCCCATTCCCTGAGAGCGCTGGATATACGGCCCGGCGAAAGGGTGGTGGGGTTCATGCCCAATATGCCGGAGACTGTCATTGGAATGCTGGCGGCAACGAGCCTGGGAGCGACATGGTCTTCTTGCTCTCCGGATTTCGGGATTAAGGGAGTGCTGGACCGCTTCGGACAGATCAAGCCCCGGGTCCTTTTTACCGCCGACGGTTACGCTTTCAAGGGCAGGACCTTTGATTCCCTCGAAAAAGTCTCCGGGATCCTTCGAGAGCTTCCCTCGATCGAGAAGGTTGTGGTGGTTCCTTATATCAATGAGACCCCTGACCTTTCCTCCATACCGAACGGCGTTCTTTACAAGGACTTCATTTCCTCTGAATCGGGCCTCGAGATTCGGTTCGAACAGCTCCCCTTCGAACATCCCCTCTATATCATGTACTCCTCCGGGACCACCGGGTTGCCCAAGTGCATGGTGCAGAGCGCCGGGGGTATCCTTATCAATCATCTAAAGGAATTGTTGCTCCACACGGATCTCAAGCGCGAGGATACGATTTTTTACTTCACCACTTGCGGGTGGATGATGTGGAACTGGCTGGTATCGTCCCTGGCCGTCGGGGCCAAGATCGTCCTCTTTGACGGCAACCCCTTTCACCCCGCTCCGGGCACTTTATGGGAGATGGCTCAGGACGAAAAGATCACGATCTTCGGGACCAGTGCGGCCTATCTTAACGCAATCGAGAATGCGGGCGTGCGGCCCGGCAAAGAGTATGACCTTTCTCCCCTCAGAACGGTGCTTTCCACCGGATCGCCCCTTTCCATCGAGGGATTCAAGTTCGTGTACAGGGACGTCAAGGAGGATGTGCAACTTTCATCCATTTCGGGGGGAACGGATATCAATGGTTGTTTCGCCCTCGGCAATCCCATGGGACCGGTTTATGCCGGGGAACTCCAGTGCAGGGGTTTGGGCATGAAGGTGGAGGCCTTTGACAATGGGGGGAACCCGGTCCTTAACCGGAAAGGGGAACTGGTGTGCACGGCCCCGGCCCCTTCCATGCCCATCTATTTCTGGGACGACCCGGATTACAAGAAGTATAAGTCCGCTTACTTCGACGTGTACCCCAATGTCTGGCGTCACGGAGACTTCATCGAGATCAATGACCGGGGAGGGGTGGTGATCTACGGACGGTCCGATGCCACCTTGAACCCGGGCGGGGTCCGGATCGGTACGGCGGACATATACCGTCAGGTGGAGGCCTTTGAGGAGGTCGAGGACAGCGTGGTCATCGGCCAGGAGTGGAAGAAAGACATTCGGGTGGTGCTTTTCGTAAAAATGGCCCAGGGCAGGGAGTTGACCGAGGAACTGAAAAACCGGATCCGGAAGGCCATTCGAGAGAACGCCTCTCCGAGACATGTGCCCGCCAAGATCATTGCGGTCCCGGACATTCCCTACACCCTGAACATGAAAAAGGTGGAACTCGCCGTCAAGAAAATCGTCCAGGGAGAGGAGGTCCTGAATCGGGATGCCCTCCGGAACCCTGAGTGCCTGGATTTTTACGCCAATATCAAGGAACTCCGGGAGGATTAAGGGGGTATCCATCCAGGTCCTCACAGGCCGGTTGAACCCGGAGTGGAATGAAAGGTTCTCACAATGGAGGAGACCTCCTTTTTGCGGGTCGCATCGAGAAAGGTCCGGTATATGGGGTCATCTTCAACACTTAGGTTTCCAAGCAGCTTTTTCTCCAGAAGGGCCAGGGCCTCGATGGACTTGTCGCATACAGGGTACCCTCGGTCGTCCAGGGGAATGGTCCCTGGAGGGGGAATCCTTGAGATATTGTTGATGTCCACCAGCTTGATCTCCAGGTCGCGGGACAAGATGAGATTACCCACGCCGGCGAGATCCGGAACATAACCTGAATTGCGGATCAATGCCTTGGTTTTCAGGATGAAATGGGCCGCCCGATCGCGGATCCTCTGGATCCGGGAATCGGGATCCTTTTTCCATCCTCCGGCTTCGAGACGCCTGTAAAGGGAGAGCAGGTGTGCATCGTCCAGTGTCTGCCATGGATCCAGGATTTCGCCTTCCACGAATTCCTGGAGGCCGCAAAGCAGGATTTCGCGATTTCCGCCCCTCACATAGTCAACGATGAATTCGTCCGACCTGGCCAAGTGCCTCGGGGAGAGAAAATTCTCGATGATCTTGATCCGTCGAGGTTCCTCCATCGCCTCCGCCAGGTTTTTAAACCTGGTCCTAAAGATCCTGAGCACCTTCTTGGGCTTGGCCCGGGGGAAACTGAGGAGGCCATCCATCATGGCTCCTCTTTCTTCTCTTTCTACATCTTCCCGCCTAAGGACCTCCATGACGTGAGATCTCAGGCCGGCCCGATGGTGGCGCCTGAAATAGTGGTCCCCCGAGACCCTGACGAAATTCAGGGACACGATGTCCCCATGGGTGAGGAATGCCTTTTCCCTGATGTCTTCGGTTCCCAAAAATCCCCCCTGGATCCCTGCAAGGCTGCCGTTACACAAAAGTGTGGAAGCCTTTTTGATTTTTCAGCGATTTTAGCGGGTATTTCGGCGGATCTCAACAACGGGGAGAACCATGGAAAGGATTTCACGCTGATGCCAGGGCTTGACTTCCAAGGGTGACCGGCCTTTTTTTCGCCTTCAAAAGCATTCCAGGAGAAGATATACCACAACAATGAAAGCCCTTTCTTTTTTCACCAACACCCCGCGAATTGACAGTCTTTCGGGCTCCATGCTACCGTGAAACCAAGTTTTTTCCTGGAAATCAGGAAAGTATTCATCTCAGATCATACATTACAGAAAGGGAGGAGGTGTGGATATGCGGATCGGGTGGATCGGCACAGGCGTGATGGGGGCCCCCATGGCGGGTCATCTCCAGGCGGCCGGACATGAGTTGTTTATCTTCAATCGAACCAGGAAAAAGGCCGAATCCCTTTTAGATGGCGGAGCCCGGTGGTGTGAATCGCCTGCAGAAGTCGCGGCTCGATCAGAGGCGGTTTTTACCATCATCGGGTTTCCCGAGGATGTGGAGGCCGTGTATCTCGGAGAGCAGGGTATTTTTTCCGAGAGGGGATCCTGTACGCTCGCCGTAGACATGACCACCAGCCGGCCTAGTCTGGCCCGCACTCTTGCGGCGGAAGGAAAGGCACGGGGCATTGCATGCCTGGATGCGCCCGTCTCAGGGGGGGACATCGGCGCTCGAAACGCCACCCTGGCAATCATGGTGGGGGGCGAGAGGGAAGCCTTCGAGCAAGCCCTCCCCATTTTAAAGCTCATGGGGAAGAATATCTCTTATATGGGAGGACCGGGTGCGGGCCAGCATACCAAGATGTGCAACCAGATATTGATCGCCGGAACCATGATCGGAGTGTGTGAATCCCTCCTCTATGCGGTAAGGGCCGGCCTTGGCCAGCAGGCCGTCATTGACATCATCGGCAAGGGAGCGGCAGGTTCCTGGAGCATCAATAACCTGGGTCCTCGAATTGTTCAGGGGGACTTTGATCCCGGATTCATGGTGGAACATTTTATCAAAGACATGGGGATCGCGCTCAAGGAGGCGGCCGATATGAATCTTTCCCTCCCTGGACTTGCTTTGGTCCACCAGCTCTATGTCGCCCTCAAGGCCCAGGGGCATGGCCGTTCCGGAACCCAGGCCCTTTACAGGGTTTTGAAAAGCTTGAACGGGGAGCCCTAAATAGTGCCCATCCATAAATGGCCCTTTTCCCCAATCTCTGCGCCTGCCTGTGCCGGGCCTATCTGCCATTCCAAGGGGCAGGCAGGCACGGCAGACAGGTCAGGCTCAGATTTTAATCCTCGAAATACTTCAATGTATGGATGCGACAGGTCAGGCTCAGATTTTAATCCTCGAAATACTTCAATGTATGGATGCCTGTCCCGCTTGTCATCCTAAGCGGGGTGGTTAAAATCTTCGCCTTCCTTGACCTTGAATAAAATTGCCTATTTATGGATGGACACCCTCTAAACAACGGCTTCACAAAAAAAGCCCTTTTGAAAATGCCCCGGCATGCCGATTGCTGTTATGGAAGCAGGTAGGGCTTCTCCCCCTGGAGACGCCCAAGGTCAAGGTCCATTGAACGGGCGGCCCGTAATTTTTCGGGATTGTTTCTCGGTAGGGGGTGATGATGGGCCTTCAGAAAAATGTAAAGGTTGGCGTTAACAATGGAAAAAATCTTAATCGAAGTGGTGGCTCCCATGCTTTCAAGCATCGAGCTGAGCCACACGGGGTCTGAACTGGTTTTTTCCTGTCTAGGATTGAAGGACAAGGACAGGAAGGCATGCACAGAGGCTTATCCGGATGACTGGAAAGAGGCGGTGGGGTATCTCTTCCGTTGGATAAAGGAAATCGCCCGGCTTTACAGGCACCGCATCCGCGTCAGGATCATAGACGCCCAGTCCCCGTTAGGGCTCTGGAAACAACTTCGTCACCGTGTTTTCAAGTTCCCCGCATTCATAGTGGACAAGAAACACACCTATATCGGATGGAATTACGGCGAACTGGAAACCATTATCGATAACAGGATCGAGAATTCCCGGTAAGGCGGTGCCGGGGGGGCAATCAAGAGGACGGGAATAGGGCGTTACTCAACTGGGCCACCATATCGAGCCCCCGGACCTCTCTTTCGAATAATGGGATCTCGCCCCTTATGTTTTCAAAAGATCTCTGGACTTCTTCCCGGTAACGATCCTGCATCTTGACCCGGTTCAGGATGAACTCGGCCGTATCTTCCTCGATTTGGGATTTGTCGATGGCCTGATTGACGATCACCCCTCCGATCGGGATTCCAAATTCATCAAACCAGCCGATGAAGCGGCGGATCACTGCTATGGGAAGGGATTCCAGCAGGGTGACGAAGAAGAAGGCGCTTTTCTCCTTGTCCGTAAGCAGTGTTCTCATATGCTCGATACGGTCCCGGAAAGTGGTCAGGTAATCGAGCAGGGGGTCCTCTTCTTCCTCGGTCTTTTTTTTCCTGAAGGAAAGGCTGAGTCGCATGCTCCGGGCCTCTTCACGGCTCTTCATCATCTTATCCACCCAAAGTGTGTAAACCTTGGACATTCCGAGGAGCCTGCGGGCGTTTGCTGTGGGAGCCGTATCGAATACATAGAATTCAAAGGCATCCTCGAAGATGATATTGATCATGTTTTCGAACATGGCGGACTCCTCGAAGGCTGGGTTCATGGTGGCAGACTCGATGAAATCTTCCGCCTTGGTGGGAATGTCCGCAAATTTGAGGAACCAACTGATCTTTTCCCGGATTTCTTTTTTTGACTTTTCGATGGTATCTCGAGTATCGATTTCCTGGACATAGAGATTTTCCGTGCCTGGTATCAATACCGGTCTCCCGAAGACGTCATGCTGGAAAAGATTGGAGAGGCTGTGGACGGGGTTGGTGGATGCAAGGAGGGTCTTTTTCCCCTGTTTGGACATCCAGAGGGCCACCGCCGCAGCCACCACCGTCTTTCCTACACCTCCCTTGCCTCCAAAGTAGACGTACCTCATCCCGGGGTGTTCTTTGAAAAAGTCCGCCATGCTTTTTTTCATGACAATTTCTCCTCGAACATCACTTCAGCGAGTTTCTTGATGGCATCCAGGCCCTTGATCTCGGAATCGAACTCCGGAACCCTCGAGAGAACAGCCGAACCGAATTTTTCCTCTATCAGGGCCAGCCCGCGGGCCTGCATCTCGATCCTGTTCCTGAGGTATGCGGGGATGTTTTCATCCAGAAGGTCCCTGCTGATGACCCGGTTGACCAGGTAGCCGGCCAGGGGCACGTTGTACCGGGCGAAGAGACCGGCAGCCTTCTCCGTGTCCACGATGGTCATCTCCTCGGGATTGACCACGAAGAAAAAGGCGGTCTTGCGGGTGTCCGTCATGATCTTGGAAGACATCCCGATCCGCTCCTTGATGTACATCAGTTCATTGTAGATCTGGTCTTCTTCACTTTCTTCTTCACGCTTCATGGTGGAGATGGCCTTGTCATACTCGCGCATCTGCTCCCTCAGTGTGGTAATCTTTTCCAGCCAGGCATCATAGATGGAGGCCATGCTGAGATAATAAAGGGCATGCCCAAGGGGCACCAGGTCATAAATGTAGTAGTCGAAGTCGGCCTTTACGACTATGTCCACCACCGCGTCGAAGATGGCACTCTCCTCCATGGCGGGTTCCGCCGAAGATGCCTTGATGTAACTGTCGATCTCCTCTGGGATCTGCTTCATACCGTACATGTCCAGGATTTTCCGTCTGATCTCGTCCTGGTAATCTTGAATCCGCCTGTCAGCATCCACTTCACAGGCATAAAGGTTCGGCATGATTTCAATGTTTCCCTTGCCGAAAATATCCCTTTCGAAAATGTCGCTGAGGGAGGCCTGGGGATCCACGGAAAAAACCAGAACCCTCTTCCCCTTCTTGGCCAGGTAGTAAGCCGTCGCAGCAGAAAAGGTGGTCTTCCCGAGACCACCCTTTCCCCCGTACATGATGTACCTACGCTCGGGAAATTTCTCGAAAACATCCGCAAGAGACATGGTTCCTCCTTTCAGGCCCTAGAGTTGCCCGGCTGAAGCTTCGCGTGCCCCCTGGTGTTTAGGGACAAGCGGGAGCTTCATTGCGGCCGGAGGAAGAAATGGTCCCGCCCCATTGGAGTTGAAGGACCGGCCACCATATGTCAGTACATGCTGTCAACGAAGTCCTTTTCCCTTAACATCCTCCGCTTCCACGTGGTGATCTGGGGAACCACGTGGGGGAGAAGTCGAAGGGAGTAGTAAGGTGGAAGGATGGGAATGCCGAGCATATCACCCATCGTGATCAGGATGAAGAGATGTTCCATGCTGGAACGGGTTTTAAGCGCGTGCCTGGCCATTCCATGGGTGGCCATTCCGTAAGTGAAGTCACGGAAAAAGCCGATCAGTCCTCCTCGTTTTTTCTTTTTTTCCTTTTTGTCCTCTTCCTTTTCCTTCATGTGACATCCTTTCAATAGGCGTAAGAATTTTTCAGTCATTGACCATGTCGAAAAAATCTCTCTCCTTGAGCACTCGTCTTTTCCAGCGATTGATGTGCATCATGTAATACGGGAAAATACGCAGGTGGTAGTAATTGAAAAGCCCGGGAAAACCGATCAGGGGACCGAAGAGTCCCAACAGGAAAAGGTTCTCCATTTCCCGTTTTTCCGCGTGAATCCCCTCGATGAATCCATAGAGGAAAAATCCTTTTAGGGCATCCCCAAGAGTTTTGAGCCATGAAGAAAACATCATGTCGCCCTGACAGATGATGAGGGGGCCGCCCACCAAGCGGGGTGCTGGATCGGCCCCCTCCACCCGCAATGTCTATATTTATGCCGGAGCCTCTTCGGCCGCAGCCGGAGCGGGTTGTTCCTTGTATTTCTTGAAGGCCTTCCAACCGTCATAGGCCAGGATCAGGGCGCAGATGATGAGGAGAAGGCCTACAGCGGCGGCGAAAAGATTCCCGAAGACCTTCTGCCCCCGCATGGCATTCGGAATGAGCTTGAAGAAGGATGTATAGAAAAGGGCGCTCACCGTAGTGGCATACATAAAGAACATGGGGTAAATAGCCACCTTATAATTTTTGGCCTTCTGGACCAGGAAAAGGGTGATCAGGAGAAGGGCCAGGGAGGCCATGAGCTGGTTGGCACCGCCGAAAAGGACCCAAATGTAAAGCCATGATCCAGTTTTGACGAGAACGGCCGTGATGATCAAGGCCACGATGGTGGCCACGTGGGGATTCTTGGCCACGGAAATCGTGTCTCCGAGGAGTTCGGCCGTGGCTACCTTCATGAAACGGAAAACCAGGTTCACGATGGTCAACGCCAGGATGATGATCATCATTCCGGCCAAGGCCTTGGCATAACTCAAGGGCAACCCGATAGCTGTGATCGCTCCTCCGAGTCCGCTGACAAAGATTCCGACCGGTCCTCCCTTAAGGGCCTTCAGATATGCCGCCTTGTCCGCAAAGGCGGTCGCGCAAACGATGACCGCAATTATGGATATGGTGAACTCCGCGAACATGGCTCCGCCGGTCACGGGCCTCACATCCAGTTCATTTTCGATCTGGCGTGATGTGGCCGTACTGGAGACCAGACTGTGCCACCCTGAGATGGCTCCGCAGGCGATGGTTACAAAAAGAAGCGGCCAGAGCGGACCGATGCCGATGGACCAGTCGGTGAAGGCGGGAAGGGTCATGGGTTTGTGTCCGATGAGGATTCCCAGGACTCCGGCGATGATCCCGAAATAGACGACATAAACAGTGGCGTAATTGTAAGGTTGGATGAAGCGCCAGACCGGAAGGATTGAACTCACGTATCCGAAGATCAGGACCGCGAGCAGAATAACATTATAAGATGCCGGGATTTTCCAAACCGTCCCGAGCCAGATGGAGAAGAAGATGATGGCGATGGCCAGGATGGTCGTCGCGATAATATTGACCCGTGCCTTGTAAATCATGTGGCCGACAAGGAATGCAACGCCGATGACGATCAGGAGAGGAAAGGGGAGGGTGGCGTTCCCACTGATCCCCTTGGTGATGACATGACCGAATGCACAGGCGATAAGGAGAAGGTAGAAGTACACGAATGTCAGGAGGATTTTTCTGGCCCTGGGTGAGATCAGCTTGTAGCTTATGGCCCCAAAGGTTTCTCCGTCGCTTCGAATGGAGATCATGGCGCTCGAGAAATCATGGAGCCAACCGATGAAGAAAACCCCCAGTCCTAACCAGAGGAGTGCGGGGACCCAGCCCCACTGGAGCGCTACGATCGGCCCGATGATCGGTGCGGCCCCTGCGATGGAGTTCAGCTGGAACCCATAAAGCACGTTTTTGTTGGCGGGCATAAAGTCGACCCCATCCATATACATCTTTGCCGGCGTCGCTCTGCGCTCGTCCACTTCGAATATCCGGTTGGCCACGTGCCGGGCATAAACCCAGTAACCCAGAATGACGACGGCAACCCACCATAATAGGACCCATAGTGAATTCATAACTCCCCTCCTTTGAATGAATTAACGTTGTTGAAAACTCATTCCTTCACCGCCCTTCCCGGGTGCTTTCACGGCACATAAGGTCCGCGGAAAGTGCCCGGAGGTCGGAACCGCACCGTTTTGATCGATTCAGTTCCGGTTTTGGACAAAATATAAGTGATTGCAGCGGTGCAATATCACAGGGAAAGACTCACAAGGGTGAAGAACGTCTATTATCACCTCCTTCACCGGGGAGATTGGTTAAGGATGGGTTTGAAAAGCGGTAGGCCTTTTATTTTTACGTTGAGTTGTAAGTAAAATATCCTCCTTTTGTGAAATTGAGTCTAAGCTTTAAAAAGCCCTTTATCATAAGACAATTGAAGATGTCAATGCCAAAGATGACGAGAGTTCCTGGGCAGAGGCTTTCCAGTCCATTTGCCCGCAAGGATCTTCGGCTCACCAGGCCGGAAACTTTTTCCAGAATTCCTTGTCCTCCTCCTGCCATTCGGCCCCGAACTTTTTTTCATAATAGTTTCCCAGGCGGTCGAGCCAACGCCACCAGAAGTGTTCTCCCTTTTCCTTGGCCTCCAGGATATCCGTAAGATAGGTCTGGATC
>JAFDEE010000076.1 GCA_019310525.1 Deltaproteobacteria bacterium
CTGCGTTCGCTACGAGACCTTTGAAAAACGCCCCCTTTTGCCCAATCTCTGCGCCTGCCTGTGCCGGGCCTATCTGCCATTCCAAGGGGCAGGCAGGCACGGCAGACAGGTCAGCCTCAAATTTTAATCCTCGAAATACTCCAATGTATTCCTGCGGTTAAAATTTTCGCCTTCCTTGACCTTTGGACAAAATTGAACATTTTTCAAAGGTCTCGCTACGTTTTTCAACAGCGTGCAAAATCCTGGAAAAACACAGGAAAGCAGGGCAAGGAGCAGGGTCGGATGAAAGTTCAAAAAACCTGTTTTTCTTGATAATTAGGGGGTGCCTGTCCACAAATGTGTTTTAGGCGCTGGCCCCGGGTTCCCAATCCAGAAATGAGCTGTTTATGGATGGAAACTAGAGAAACGCTCAACCTTTAATCGTTCCCAGGGAGAGAGTCAAGGTTTTTTCCCGCCCTCCCTTTTGCGGCCGGTACCACCGTGCGCTTTCCCTGCCTGGTTCCTCATGAAGTCCTCCAGGGCGGCCTGGAGGGTTTCATGGGCTAGGCGGGCGCAATGGATGTGATCGCTTGGAAGCCCTCCAATGAATTCCTGAATGGCACGCTCATCGATCTCCAGTATTTCGTCAGGGGTCTTGTCCTTGGCCAGACAGGCGGCGGCGTAAACACAGTTCAGGGAATAGGCGCACCCATCGGTCCAGTGGGAGGTCTCCTTGACCCTCTCTCCATCGAAGGTGAGAGCGATTTCCATGGTATCACCGCAAGACCCGGTAATTCTGGCCTTGCCGTCCGGATTATCGGGCTGGGGATTGGCAAAGTAGTAAACGATGGCCCAGGTACACACCACGCCCGCCAAGACAGCGAAGCCGATGAATAGGTGAAGGAAGAAATCCATTTGTTTGGTGTCGTACTCCCCCTGATAATGCTTTTCGGCCTTAAAACACTAGGGAGAACCATATTACTTGTCAAGGGGTTGAAACCGGAAGGGAAGGAGCAAAGGATGGGAGAAGGCTGGGAGGGGATCGAAGGAGTTCAGTCGGGAAGCAGATCATAGTAAAACCGCATGATGTCGGAGCGGGTCACGATCCCGATGATTTTCCCTTCATCCATGACAGGGAGCCTGCCGATGTCGTGCTTGACCATCAACTTGGAGGCCTGGTCCACACTGCTCCCTGGCGAGATCCAGACCACCTTGGTGGACATGAAGGCCTTCACCGGGCTGTCCATCCTAAGGGGCTTCTTCCCCTTCCTGAAGTCCCTCCGGGTGATTATACCAACAAGGCCGTGTTCATCCACGACGGGGAGCCCGGTGCAGCCCTTTTCCCTGAATAACATGGCCGCTTCCCACATGGGTGTCTTTGGAGATACGGTGAGCACAGGGTAGGACATGAGATCACTGATCTTCACAGGCGCCTTGTTGTTGGCCGAGAAGCGTTCCCGGCAAACCTGCTCGATGGTTTCAGCGGACATTCCCTTGACCATGGCCGATCCGGCACTCGGATGACCTCCACCGCCCAGGCTCCGCATGATAGCCCCGATATCCAGGCTTTCCGTGGAACTCCTGCCGATCACGATGGATTGGTTTTTCTCCGGCTCTTCAAAGATGCCGAAGGAGGCGTCTACACCCGAGATCTCCATGTACATATCCATTACAAGGGAAAGACCCGGCGTATGACCTTCGATGGAGATCCGGTTAAAGGCGACGGCATACCCGTTGAGTTTGACGCGGTTTTCGTTTTTCAGCATCTCGGAGAGGATTTCCTTTTGCCGCGGTCCATAGACCGGTCTGAGGATGTTCTTGATCAGGTTCAGGTCGGCCCCTTTCTCCAAGAGAAAGGCCACGGCGCCGGCATCCTCGGACGTGGTGGAAGGGAAGGTCAGATTCCCTGTGTCCTCGTAAATCCCGGCTGCAAACAGGGTGGCTTCAATGGGGGAAAAATCTTTTCCCTGCCTCTGCAACTCTCCGACAAGGAGAGTCACCGTGGCACCGATTTGTTTGACGCAGGACCACTCCGGGCGGATGTCTCCGGGGCGGTGATGGTCCCAGAGATGGATGGCTGAAAAAGTACCCTTCGAAATTTTTTCGTGACCCTCGATGCGGTTCCAGGAACTCGTATCAACCACGATCAGCCGCTCTATCCCGCCGGGATCGAACTCTGCCGCGGCCTGAAATGAGGGGTGGTCTTTGTGAAGGGATAAAAATTTCCTGACGTTAACATTGAGGGATCTTGGAAACACCGGGACAGCCGAAGGATAGAGAAGGGCGGCGGCGATGAGGCTGGCAAGGGCATCGAAATCCGTATTTTTATGGGTGACAATCGCTTCCATGGAATCAGGCGTATATCAGGAGGCTTGAAGTTGAGATCCGGAAAAACTGCGCTCCGTAAGGTCACAGTCACTGTATCGGCAGGAACCTCCCGTAACTTCAACCTTTTTCGACCGTCCGATCCCCTCAAGCGACGATGGAAGGGGGATTCGGGCCCCTGTTCGCAGAAAGGCCGCATCAGGGTTCCTGTCCGCAGGACCACATCGATGGTTGCACGAATGACGCAACTTGTTAAAATAGATTATTGATGTTTTCGCCCGGGTTGTCCACTGATTTGAATCCAGATAAGAAGTTATAGCGAAGTGTATAGGGCTCTTTTGCCCTAACCTTGGAGCGTGGACCATGAATTCCATGATGACGCTGGGGGTTGTATTAAGTGTCGGGTTTGTATTCGGTGAGATCGCCTCTAAATTCAAGCTCCCCAGGGTCACCGGCTATATCCTCGGGGGAATTTTTTTAAACCCCAGGATACTGCCGCTCATCCCCGGGGAGTTCATAAAGTATACCGATTTGGCGACGGATTTGAGTCTGTCCTTTATCACCTTTTCGGTGGGTGCCTCCCTCTTTTTTCCCCGTATCCGGCAGCTTGGGAAGACGATCCTCCTGATCACGTTTTTTGAGGCTGAGTGCGCCCTCCTCTTTGTAACAGGTGGCTTCCTGGCCCTCAATTACGCCTTGGGCCCCTGGCTTCATCTTTCCTCGCCCACCATGTTCATTGCGTTGAGCCTTTTGCTGGCCTCCCTGGCCTCCCCCACCGACCCTTCGGCCACACTTGCGGTGGCCCATGAATACCATGCCAAGGGGAAGGTTTCCTCGACGATCATGGCGGTTGCGGGAATGGATGACATCGCTGGCATCATCAACTTCAGCCTCTGCATGGCCGTCGGAAAGCTCTTGCTCGTGGGCTCCGGGGAAACCCTGGTCGTCTCCTTAGGCCGTGCAGTAATCGTCATCCTCGGGGGGATCGGGACAGGGATCGTCTTCGGGATTGCCTTCAATACCGTCACGGCACTGCTTAAGAAGGAGACTGAAGGATCCCTCATCGTGTTGACCTTTTCACTCCTCACCCTCTGCTTCGGCCTCGCCAGGTGGCTGCATCTGGACGAGCTTCTCTCCACGATGGCCATGGGATGCGTCGTCGTCAATTTCAATCCCATCCGGGAGAAGATCCTCGGGATGCTGGAGCGTTACACCGAGGAACTGATTTTTGTGCTTTTCTTCACCCTTAGCGGCATGTACCTGGATTTTTCCGTGCTGGGTAAGGCCTGGCCCTTTGTCCTTCTGTTCGTGGCGCTTCGGGGGATCGGAAAGATCGCGGGAACAATGCTCGGCTCACGCATTTCCAGGGCCCCCGCGGGTCTGGGCAGGCACACGGCTCCGGGGTTGATTCCTCAGGGTGGAATCGTGATCGGGCTTGCCCTCTTAATCAAGGCCGTCCCGGTTTTCTCTCCGATTTCCGACACCGTGATCGCGGTCATAATCGGCGCGACCGTGATCCATGAATTGATCGGACCCGTCCTGGCAAAGATCACCCTGGAGAGGGCGGGAGAAATTTCTCTGTAGATTTTCACCGGGAAAAGGCCGGGAAATCCGGAAGTGAGGAAAAGACCCCCATGCCTCTCTAATGTATGGATACCTGTCCCGCTTCTCACCCCGAGAGGGGCGGTTAAAAATCTTCGCCATACCTTCCGGGGCGTAAGTCCCATGGGCCGGACGGAGGGTTGACCTTAAACAAAATCGCCTCTCTTGCGGATGGACGCCTTTCTGACCCTTTATACCATGGGCCGTTTGTTGGGGGGCGGTGGATTCGGCATGCCGAACCTGAAATGCTCCCCTGTCTCTTTCCGTTTCCATCGCATTCTTTGCATGAGGGGCCAGTTCAACTTGTTGGCCCCCTTGTCATGAAGAGGGCATTCCATCAGGCAGCAGCCGCAATACCAGCATTCTTCAGGATACAGGATGATGGGCGGCTTCCCCTTTTGTGGGTTGGGGATGTAGACGTCACTCGGGCAGATTTCCACGCACAGGTTACACCCCGTGCAGACCTCCGGATCGATGATCACCGGCCTGTTCGGGGTGATCAGGTTGGGTTGGGCGTAAACCTTTGGTTGTGTCATGTTCAACTCCCGTTCATTCTTATTTTCAAAGGAAAGCATCCCGGCTCCCTTGCGCTCAAGAAAGGCTCGACCCTCTGAACCTGGAAAAAGATCCGGAGACGAACCTCTCCTTCTTGCTACCTCAAAGGTCTCTCGGGCCCTGGAACCGGATCAGGCGGCTATTCCTTCTTGTGGGTCTCATAATTTTTCTTGATGTCCCCGTGGTAGTCCAGGGCCAGTTCTCCTACCCGGACCTCCTCCCCTTCCAGTCTCAGGGTGACCCACTTTCTCCACTCGGGCGGGTCGTCCTGCGGAAAATCCAGGCGCTCGAAATGCAGCCAACTGTTGCTGGCCTTCCGTGCCCTGCTGGCGTGGATGATCATCTCGCAACATGTCAGGATGTCGAGGACTTCAAGAGCACGCATGAGTTCATGAGGGGTTCGCGCGAAGAGGGTCCGCGATTCACCTTCCCGGATTTCTTCGAGTGTTTTCAAACCAAGGGCCATGAGTTCTTCGGTCTTGGTGTCGCCGCAATAGTCCTGCATGACCTTGGCGATTCCGGCCTGAAGCTCTTTCCAGTTGATCCCGTCCGGACGTTGTATAGGTGCATAGATCCGGGTCTTTTCTCGGTTGACCTGTTTTTCGTCGATGATGGGTTCGGGTGCCTCTTGAGCATACGCAGCAGCACTTCTCCCGGCCCACCTGCCGGTACTGGAGGCATGTGCCACCCCGATCCCGTCGAAAATGCTTTGACCTCCGGCATAAAGGCCTTCCAGGTTGCTTCTGAGGTCCCAATCCACCACCAGGCCGCCGTACCGGAGTCTCCTCCATCCCGGAGGAGCTGCGCCGATCTCATAGACCTGGAGCTGGTCTTTGTCCGGATCAAAACCGGCCTCGGTCAGGTTGCGGTAAACAGGCCAGGTATGTCCCTCCTGTCCTACCATGAGACCGAAAATAACCCGCCGTTCGTATTCGGGCATCCCGGGGAGGTCCGCGTAAAGGGGCAGTTTGAACTCTCCCTTCCGGATCCGCTCTGGGAGATCGGGAATAAGGTGGGGCATGGATTCCGCCTTTCCTTCTCCCCCTCCCAGGACCAGGGTGAGAAATTTCTGGCCGGGACCCGGCTTGGTTCTTTCCTCGAGTGTATGGATAGGGTTGCCCTCTCTGTCCACCCAAGGGACTTCCTTGCCTTCCGCATCCACGATGGTGCATGGGTACCAGGTGGCGAAATTGCTGCCGGTGCCGAACAGTACAGCCCCGATGCCGGTGCTGCCCCCCCACTCCTCATGGCTGGAGGATTCCATGCGGGCGAACTCGGCGCCGGCCCTCCAGGCCATGGCATGACCGTTGCCGGCATTTGCAGGCGGCCCGTCCCTTCCCACCAGGCCGGTCCATTCGCTGGAAAATATCCATAGTCTTTCAGGTGTAGCCATGCAAAGGACCGACGCTTTGGCACGAAAGACGAAGAATTCGCCGGTGCGGGTATGAACGCCTGTCGCACCCACTACCCGTCCTCCCGGTCTTCCTCCCTCCGTGAGGAGGGATGTCACCATGATGCGTTCGTAGAGCTGGACTCCAAGGCGTTTACACTCCTTGTGAAGGGAGGGTTTCATCCCGGTCCCCCAGATCCGGATACATGTCCGGGTCTCGTAATCGTAGGCAAAGAGCAACTTGGTGGCTTCGTCCCTGAAAGGGGCGCCCTTGAAGACATCATCCGTATCCCGGATCTTCATGCCCATCTGTTCCAGTTCGCACAAGGCGTCCCAGCTGTCCCTCGCCGTTATGTAATTGGCGATTACATTGGCGTAGCCCCCCTTGTACTTCCTGACCGGCTCCAGGGTGAACTCTTCAGGGTCCACCTTGCTGGCGGGGTTGGAGGGGCAGTCCATCCAGTGATCAACTCCGGAGCCGGCCGCACCACTGTGCACAATGGGGCTCTTGTCCACGACAGCCACCTTCAAGCCTTTCCTGGCGGCGTTGATGGCGGCGAAACAGCCCGAAAGGCCGCCCCCCAAGACAAGCACATCTACATTGACCCTGGTTTCTTCTCCATAACGGATAGGGTATGGCCACTCGATCGGCTCCTGGAAAGTCAAGCTGTTTTGGTTGTCTTCCATTATTTGCCTCCACTCTGACGTTTTGTAAAAGGTGTATTCCCGGAGTTTCCGGAAATGGGCGGGCACTGAAAGGGGACGCTAGTAAAGATGGCAGGCCACGCTGTGCCCCCTTTCAATCTGTTGAAACTTCGGGGAAGTATTCCTGCATTCATCTACGGCCTCGGGACAGCGTCCTGCAAAGCTGCATCCCGGAGTATCTTCATCAGGCACAGGTTCTCCGCTTCGAGGAAGGTCTTCTCCCCAGGCCCGGTCCGGCCTCAGGGGAGGGATGGCTGCCATGAGTAAGCGTGTATACGGGTGAAGCGGATTTCGGATCACCTCTTCTGCGTTTCCCAGTTCGGCTATTCTCCCCCTGTACATCACGGCGATTCGGTCACATATGTGATAGGCAAGGGCGATTTCATGGGTGATGAAAACGTAAGTCAAACCGATTTTTTCCTTGAGCCCGACCATAAGGTCGATTATGTCCGCCTTTACACTTGCATCCAGCATGCTGACAGGCTCGTCTCCTATGAGGAATTCCGCCCCCAGTACGAGCGCGCGGGAAATCCCGATCCTCTGGCGCTGTCCACCGCTTAGTTCATCCGGATACTTCAGCAGGAAATCGTCTGAATCAGGTAAGTTTACGAGCCCGAGGGTCTCGCGAACCTTTTCCATTCTCTCTTTTCGACCATAAAGCCTATGAACCTTGAGGGGTTCCTCGATAATCTGAAATACACTCTTCTTGGGGTCCAGGGACCCGAAAGGGTCCTGGAAGATCATCTGTATTTTACGGCGCAGGTGTTTCAGAGCCTTCCAGGAGAGATCGGTTATGTCCAGGCCTTTAAAATAGAGTTTGCCCTCCGTAGGTTCGATTAAGCGGAGCATAAGACGGGCCAGGGTGGTTTTGCCGCACCCGCTCTCTCCAACGATCCCAAACGTCTCACCCCTGCGCACTTCGAAGTCTACCCCGTCAACGGCGTTGAAGTACCTCTTTTTACCCGGAAGCCAGCCCGCCCTTCTCAGGGGATATCGTTTTTTAAGGCCTTCCACGCGGTAAATGATTTCCATCCCTACTTCCCCCCCTTATCCACTATATGGTGACAGGCCACGGATCTGCCGGGAGCCGCTTCCCTGAGGAGAGGGGGAGTCCTGGAACACAATGGATCCGCGCTGGGACAACGGGGGTGGAACCTGCACCCCGACGGTGGATTCGACAGGTCGGGAGGATTGCCAGGGAGCCCTTTAAGGTGTTTCCTCTTTTCCCGAATATCGGGGAAGGAATTCAGGAGGGCGCGGGTGTAAGGGTGGAAGGGAGATTCGAATATCGAGTCCGTATCCCCTTCTTCCACAATTGTGCCGGCATACATTATAAGTATCCGGTCGCAGGCCTGACCCAGGATAGAAAGGTCATGGGAAATGAAAATGACGGCTATACCCCGTTCCCTCTGGAGCCTTCTCAAAAGCTTGATAATTTGCGCCTGTGTCACGACATCAAGGGCCGTTGTCGGTTCGTCCGCAATAATGAGTTCCGGGTCCAGGGCAAGGGCCAGTGCTATCATGGCCCGCTGGCGCATGCCACCGCTCAGTTCGTGGGGAAAACTCCTTACACGGGATGGCTCAATTTCCACTTGCTCCAGAAGGGCTTCGGCCATCTTCCAGGCCTGTCGCGTTCCGGTCTTTCTGTGGGCAAGGATTGTCTCTACGATCTGGTGTCCTATTTTGAAAACGGGATTCAAGGCATTCATGGCCGCCTGGGACACGAGAGAGATCCTTTCCCACCGGACCCGATTAAACTCCCGGTCCTTCAAAGTAAGAAGAGACAGGTCGTCCAACAGGATTTCCCCTCCTACTATCTTTCCTTCTTTCACGAGGCGCATCAGGGAAAGGGCCGCAGTGCTTTTCCCGCACCCGGATTCTCCCGCTATTCCTAAGGATGTGCCCCTTCGTACCTGAAAACTCACCCCATCAACAGCCCTTACCGGCGCAGGGCTTTCCGGGAGATAGTATGTCTTTAGTCCACGCACAGACAATTGATCCATTTACCGGTCCCTCTTGCCTAACTTGAGCCCGAAAAGGTCGTTAAGGGCGGTTCCCACGAAGTTGAAGGCGCAACTGAACAAGGCGATACAGATACCCGGTGGAAAGATCCACCACCACGCCCCCCTTAAAAAGGCCCCCTGGAGTTGGGCGAAATAAAGCATCACCCCCCAGCTCTTGTGGGTTGGGTCCCCGAGGCCCAGGAAGCTGAGTCCCGCCTCTGTCAGGATTGCAAACATGATTTCCATTACGCCGTTGGCGATAATGATCCCGCTGATATTGGGTAGAATATGGCTTATTATGATATGGGTGTTACCGGCACCAATAGCCCGGGAGGCCTCCACAAAAGTCGCCTCCCTGGCGGGAAGCACTTGAGAGCGTACCTGGCGGGCCACACTTGCCCACCCGACAATGGAGTAAACAAATATTATGGTCCACATGCCGGGACCCAGGTATGCCGCCATGACGATCATGAGGGGGAGCCGGGGGAGTATTAGGACGACATCAGTGATGCGCATTAGTATCTCGTCGATGAATCCGCCGAAATAACCTGAAATAAGTCCGATGGAGGAGCCGATGATTATGATGAATCCGGTAGCGATGAGGCCCACCATGAGAGATACGCGGCCCGCATAGATGAGTTCACTGAGGATGTCCACTCCGATGTCGTTCGTCCCCAGGAGATGATGGCGGCTCGGGGGCTCAAAAGCGCTCCCCGTCTTGTCGGACGGATCATAGGGGGCGATTATGGGGGCTGCCAGGATGCCCAGGACGAAAATGACAATAACGGCAAGACCGAACAGGGCACTTTTCCTCTGCTTGAAAATATTCCAGAATCTTGCAACCTTGCCTTTGGCTGCCATCTCTCGCCGTCTCCCTCTATTCAGTATCGGATCCTTGGGTCAAGGAACCGATATATCAGGTCGGTGGCAAAGTTTGCGGCGATCACCACCAAGGTCAACAGCAGGAAACACCCCTGCAGGAGGGGGTAGTCCCTGCTGATAACGGAATCATAGATCAGCTTGCCTATTCCCGGATAAGAGAACACCGTCTCCACAAACACAGACCCCCCAATGCTGATGGCAAAGCTTATTCCGAGGAAGGTAATCATGGGTAAGAGGGCGTTACGGGCCGCATGGCGGTGTTTTATCCGCCTGGGGCTCAACCCCCGGGCCTCGGCGATAAGGATGTATTGCTCCCTCAGTACGCTGACCATGGTGTTTCGCAAGATGAGCTGGTAGGCTGTGTACTGGGATATGGTGAGGGCGATTATGGGGAGGGCGGCATGGCTGATGATATCCAAAAACAGGTCCCAGAACCCTTCGTATATGGCTGCCGGTGCGGTTGCCCCGCCCAGGGGGAACCAGCCCAGCTTGTATCCGAAAATATACAGAAGTACCATGGATACCCAGAAAAGCGGGGCGGAAAAGATTGCCAGGGAGAAGGTCTGGAGAAAAGAATCCCTTTTTGATCCCGCCTTCCAGGCCCCTGCTACACCAAGTATGTATCCGATGGCGACCTGGAGGATCATGGAACTGAGTATTACAAGGAGTGTCCAGGGAAGGGCCTCAAACATTACCTCCAGAACCGATCTAGGGAAATAGTAAAATGACAGCCCGAAGTCTCCCCTAAGGGCGTTCGTGAAGTACCGCACGAACTGTTCCCATACCGGGGCATCCAGGCCGAATCGTTCGATAATGGCCTGGCGGGCCTCTCCTGTGAGCTTGACGCCGCCCGCGAAGATATCGATGGGATCACCGGGCATCATCCGCGGCAGAGCGAAATTGATCACCAGTGCCGTAAAGAGCACAAGGAGGTTGGTCCAGCACCTTCTGAAAAACCATCCCTTCATTTCATCCCTTTCGGGGAAGGGGGAAGCAGACAGGCCTCCACCCGCACAAGGTTAAAGGGGCGAAGGAAGTCAGGGAGCGACGGTATGTTTTCCCGCCTTTTCCCTGACTCCTTTCACCCTGGTGTTCATGCTTCGGTATGCATTGTTGTTTTTACTTGGGGACAAGGGACAAGAGGTTGATGGTTGATGCCAGGCTGTTGGTCATGCCGCCGACCCTGATCTTTACAGGATTCCACCCCTTGTACTTGTCGGTACGGTAGGCGGCGGGATGAAATCTGTGACCCAGGGTTATTACCACCAGTTTTTTTGCAAAGAGTTCCTGGGCCTTCATGATCATCTCTTTGCGTTTGCTCTCATCCATCTCGCTCCTTGAGCGCTTCAGGAGGTCCTGGAGTTCCTTGTCTTTCCAGCCGAAGGCAGGGGCGTTGTCCCAAGGGTTAGGCGGATCAGGTGCATACTCCCGGGCGAAGTGATCGGGGTCCGGGGCCATGGTGGAGCCGTGGGCCAGGAGTTGCCAGTCCATGGGGCGCTTGCCGCTGAAGATGATTCCTCCGTAAAGGGTTTCAGGATCCGAAACGATCACGGTAAGCCGGATTCCGATCTTTTCCAGGTTCTTCTTGATGATTTCGCAGGCCCTGATGTAGGAAGGATTGGTGTAACAGCGGATGGTGAATTTCAAGGGCTTCCCGTCCTCCATTACCCGGACGCCGTTCTTTCCCATCTTGAAGCCCATGTTATCCAGGATGCTGTTGGCCTCCTTTATACGCTCCTCTTCCGTCATCTTCAGGCCCCGCCATGTCAATTTCGTGTTGGCCCACTTGGTGACCAGAGGAGGCACATACCCCATGAGGGGAAGTTCCCCGTAACCCCCCAGGGCGGTTTCGATTATGGCTTTTTTATCCACGGCTATGTCTATGGCCTTCCTGAAATCAAGGAGTTCGAGGGGGTGGATGCGGTAGTTGGGCGCGATGTAAAGGATATGAGGCCAGCGGTCTATGAGCACGTTGATGTTTTTATCTGCAACCAGGGGCGGGATCAGCGCCTCGCTGCCTGAAAGGTCAGGCAGGATATCAAGCTCTCCCTTCTTGAGGGCTACCACCTGGGCCTCCTGGTTTGTATACACTTGTATTACCAGGTCATCGAAATGGGCCGGGCCGCGCCAGTAGTTGGGGTTCCTGGTAACGTGCATGAAGGCCCGGGGTTTGTATTTTTTGAAAAGGAAAGGCCCGCTGCCAACGGGTTTGGGGTTTTTATATTGATCGACCTTTTCCACACCTTCCCATAAATGCTTGGGCATGATGAGGGTGGCCCCTGCCGTGGATAGAAAGGCGGCGAAGCCCTTCTTCATCCTGAAGACCACGGTATGCTTGTCGGCAGCCTTAACTGAATCAACAAAGGACTTTACGAGGGATCCCATGGGAAATTCATATTTGAAAAGGGTGTTGAAGGTGAATACCACGTCATCCGCTGTAACCGGTTTACCGTCACTCCATTTGGCCCTCTCGTCGAGATAGAAATACCACGTCTTCTCGTCGGCCTTGTACTCCCACTTCTTGGCCAACCAAGGATGAATGCTGCCGTCCATATAAGGAACGACCAGGGGTTCATAGATCATGGTCATGAACAGGTAAGAACCCTCGTTACGCACAAGAAAAGGGTTCATTCCCCCGGGCGGGCTCTCGTTCCAGCCAATGCGCACGATGTGTCTCTTCTTGGCCTGGGCCGTTCCCTCCATCCCGGGGCAGGCCATGACAGCGAAAAAGGTGGCTGCCATTAAAATACATACGAAAAGGTACCCCCATCCTTTCTTCCTCATTTTTCAGAACCTCCTCAAAATATTTGTGGTGAATTGAAAAATTGCCAGACCTCCCTGGAAAGACCATAGCTTGTCTCTCTTCTGTTCTCACCCCCTTTTAAGGTTCTTGGTGTATTCGGTATCCGCTGCAATCCGCTTTTCACATTCTTCGACATCCCTTTCGGCGATGGCTTCTATGAGGCTTTCGTGCCTGGCGTAAACGGCCCTTATGAAATCTTCATTCTGGGTGGCTCCCGGGTAATAACGCTCCCACACAACGCTCAGGATTTCGAGGAGGGATTGAATGATATACCGTATCAAGGGATTGGCGGTTATCTCCGCGATTGCCAAGTGGAAGGCCATGTTGGTCGAGTGGAGAAGGGATGGATCCTTCAGGGAATCGAGCACTCTTGTATTCAGTTCCCTGAGCCGCTCTATATCATGGTCTTGGACCTTTTCAACTGCAAGGCGGACGCTGCAGCCCTCTATGGATCGGCGCGCCTCGAAGAAGTGGTTGAGGTTCAGGTTGCCTTCTTGGAGGAGTTCATTGATAGCGGTGAAGAAGGGCTTATAAAAATTGTAGGTAACGAATGCGCCGCCCCTGGATCCTGTCTTGATCTCGATAAATCCGGATTGTTCGAGCAGCCGTAAGGCCTGCTTGATCACTACGCGGCTCACCTTCAAGGTCTCGGCGAGTTCCCGCTCCGAAGGGAGCTTGTCCCCCACCTTGACCTTTTTGGAAATGATCAGGGTGCGGAGCTGGGATGCAATAGTATCCGGTAACCTTTCTCTTTTGGGCGGCACGAGGAGGGGGGTGATTTTATGGGATCCCATGTGTGTTCTCCAGAATGAACGGCCTTACTTTTCAGGCCTATCTAAAAATTGAAGGTTTTTTTGAAGACCTCGTGGTCATAAATGGTCGGGTGATAATCGAACTTGATAACCCAATAAATGGATAGCCCAATTGAAAAATTATATTATATTCCATCTGGAAGGATGTCAACCGGAAATTGATCACAGATTATGCATGTCAAATTTTGAAATGAGACCTTTGAAAAACACAGAAATTTCAACTGCCCTGTTTAGGGTGTCAAGTGGGACAGGCATCCATACATTGGAGTATTTCGGATATCTACTGGAGGGGCATGGAGATCTTTTCCTCGTTCCCGGTCTCCCGGCCTGGTTATTTCAAGGGGTTAGTGACGGGGGAG
>JAFDEE010000077.1 GCA_019310525.1 Deltaproteobacteria bacterium
AACAGCAAAATAATTCTATTTTGGACAGTAATGGGATTAAAGGTAAAATGATTTTCGCTTGAACCCTGAACCCTTGGCCCCTAAAGCTATCGGCTTCAGCCGATAGTAGTTCATTTTTTTCAGGACATGGGACCAGTGTAGCTCCCCACGCAGGCGGGCTTTTTCCGGAATGCATTCAAGTAAGCGGAATGAAAATATTGTTTGGATCAATTAATTTTTCTTAAAAATAACTTGATTTTTTTAAAATGTAGTATTAAAGTGACTTTTATTCATGCTCAATCACCCGATGGGGTGGCTAGTTTCGTTCTGAAGGGATGTTCCATTTGTCAAGAGTGGCAACCTGAAGTCTGGAACCATGAAAATTTGTTCGAAAGGAGGGTGCCACAATGGCTAATGGAATCGTGAAATGGTTCAATGAACGCAAGGGCTACGGCTTTATCGAGCAGGAAAACGGCCCGGACGTATTCGTCCATCATTCCGGAATCAACGCGAGCGGGTTCAAGACGCTTTATGAAGGCGATCGGGTGACCTTTGACATTGAGCAGGGCAAGAAAGGTCCTGCTGCAGTAAACGTCACAGCCGCTTAAATCTATTCATGGAAAGAGAGGGGTATTCCGTCGCAGGGCGATGGGGTGCCCCTTTCTGTTTCCCTCTAATTTATGAGAAACGGCGGCATGGAAATGCCGAATATGCTGCTTTAAAGGACATATTATTTGGTGTTTCCCCGGTGCGGCGCAATTCTCGGCGTCCACGGTCCTTTGAACCTGAATCCTGCAGGCGTCGATTTCACTGAATCTGCATTCGATAGCGACCGCTTGCGGTCCGGCCTATCAGTGTAAATCTCTATTAAATTTTTAATGCCAAGATTGTTCGTGCAGGATTCAGGCTGAAATGAATGGTATAGAAACCTAAAGAAAGGGGTTTTCAATGAATATCTATGTGGGCAATCTGTCTTATAGCGTCACCGAGGAGGATCTGAGGACGATGTTTGTGGAGTTCGGAGAGATCGAAAGCGTAAAGATCATAACCGACAGGTTTTCAGGGCAGTCCAAGGGGTTTGGCTTTGTTGAGATGCCCAGCAACGCGGAGGCCGATCAGGCGATCAAGGCCTTGAACGGAAAATTCATGAATGGACGGAATATCAAAGTCAATCCTGCGGATTCCGGGAGGAAGCGCGGCAAACGTTCCTCCCGAAGAGGCAGATACTAATTCCGTAAAGATCATTCCTCTCCGGGGTCGGCAGGGCCGGGGAAGGGGCGGTCCATCGGCGGAAAGTCCAAAAGCGGCCTCATTGGTCCTTGGACGGACAAAGATGAAAGACCGCACACCGGTCATGGGCAGGTTTCCTGGCCTTGCAGACCTCCCGTCCATGGTAGATGAGTACATCAGAAAAACGCCTCCATCTTTCGGGGGGCAGCAGTTCCTGGAGGTCCCTCTCGATCCTGTCCGGATCTTGATTATTCGTGAATCCTAGACGTTGTGCAAGTCGTTTGACGTGGGTATCCACCACCACGCCGGGCACGTCGAAGGCAGCGCCTAAAACGCAATTGGCTGTCTTCCTGCCCACCCCCGGGAGTTTCAACATTTCTTCCATGGTGGAAGGAACCTCTCCCCCATAAAGGTCCACCAGACCCCGGCTGCAACCTTTCAATGCCTTGGCCTTATTCCTGAAAAATCCCGTGGGCCGGATCTCCTCTTCCAGTCGTGCTATTGGAACCTTGAGAAAGTCTTCGGGTGTCTTGTATTTCTTGAAAAGCTTCTCCGTGACCTCGTTGACCCGTTTGTCCGTACACTGGGCCGAGAGGATGGTGGCCACGAGGAGTTGAAACGAGGTGCGGTATTTCAGGGCGGTTTTCTCGCGGGGGTACAGGGGATCCAGGATTTTCAGGACGGCCTCCGCCCTTTCCCTCATCTTTTTCCGGCTTTCCACTATATTCTCCTTTCTCCCGGGCTGAAGATCTTCAGGGCACCTCGTTGCCCATGTTAACGGAGGCCCGCTGAAATGGCAACCAAGTCGTGAAAAACCCCGGTCCATAGGATCCCGCCCAAAGGGGGGCGGGAGGTTGGCCGTATTGAAGGAATGGCTTTGACAAAAAGGTATGATTCGGGCAGATTGATAGAGACTCCAGGAGAGAAGGATCATGAACGGCTCAGGTTTGTTAAGGTTCATCCGTGGGTTGAAGCCTTGCGCGGTTGCTCTTCCCCTCATGGTGTTAGGCGCTATCGGAGGGGTATCGGCTGACAACCCAGGGGACAAAGGGTATAGAGTAGCCTGCAAAGAGGCCTGTGTCGGCTTGAACGGGGTGAAGGAGGAGAACATGGTTGAGTCCCATCAACTGACGGAAGAAGAGGGGAAATACCTCCTGAAGGTTGCGAGAAAGACCATCGAGGCGGCCCTCTTTGGCGAAGAGAGCAAGGAGAGTGCCGAGGAGGGTTCTTCCAAAAAACTGCTGGAAAGAAGGGGCACCTTCGTCACCCTTACCATGGAAGGGCGTCTTAGGGGTTGTATCGGGCACATCATTCCCCATGAGACCATCTTGGAAGGTATACGGATCAACGCCCTGAACGCTGCATTTCGAGATCCGAGGTTCAGGCCCCTTACCAGGGAAGAATGGAAGCGGGTCAAGATCGAGATAAGTGTACTTACCGATCCCCGGGAACTGCCTTACAAAGACGCGCAGGACTTGCTTGAAAAGCTCAGACCCGGCGTGGACGGGGTGATCATCAAAAAGGGGTACCACCAGGCTACTTTCCTCCCCCAGGTCTGGGAACAACTCCCGGACAAGAAGGAGTTCCTCACTCATCTGTGCATGAAGGCAGGCCTGGATGGGGACGCCTGGAAAAAGGGTGACCTGGAGGTTTCCACTTACCAGGTCCAGGCCTTCGAGGAGTAAGGGGTCAAGCCTCCGGCCCGGAGGGGAAGATCAGGCAAAATGGGACGTTTTTCAGAGGTCCCGAAGCGACTTGTCATATTTTCCATCATCAGCACCGGGATTTCCTCCATAACGGTTCAACTGGTGACCGTACGGGAATTCCTGACCCAGTTCCACGGCAATGAGATAACCATCTCCCTGGTTCTTTCCTCCTGGCTCTTGCTGGGCTCCCTGGGAAGCCTCCTTGCAAGGCCGATCAAGCGGGCGTCCCTTACCCTGTTCGCCGCGCTCTCCCTGCTTGCCGGGTTTTGGCCCCTGGTTCAGCTCCTCTTGATACGCAGGTTCCGGGAGGTCCTTTTCCTACACGGGATATCCGTGGGTTTCCAGGACCTTTTCCTGTTCATCCTGGGCACCATGGCCCCTTATTGTCTCCTGGCAGGCTTTATCCTGCCTTACGCGTTACTTTCCCTCAAGGAACGAAAGGTCCCGTGGACCGCGGGCAAGCTCTATCTTGTAGATAACATCGGGGACGTTTTAGGGGGAGTGTTTTTCAGCTTCCTGCTCGTGAGCTGGCTCAAGCCCTTCAAGACCGTGGCCGTCACCTCCTCTCCGTTGATCCTGGCAGCCCTGCTTGTTTTCTTCTTCTCCAGGCGGTATTTCCTGCTGGCCTTAGGTCTTCTATCTACCCTTCTCTTCTTCCTCTTCTCCCTGGACGGCGGGTTCGAGGTCAGAACCCTCTCCAGGCAATACGG
Organism: Deltaproteobacteria bacterium; assembly: GCA_019310525.1. NCBI lineage: Bacteria > Pseudomonadati > Myxococcota > Myxococcia > Deltaproteobacteria bacterium. The sequence goes on from JAFDEE010000077.1 coordinate 3,626, forward strand.
CGATATCCTTCGCTATCTGGAGTCTCCTTACGGCCGCGTGGTGATCACCAAGGAAGGCCCACAGCACACCTTCTGGGAATCGGGCCTGCCCCTTTACTCGGACGGCGATATCGTCCGGAGTGAAGAAAAGATCCACTACCCCTTGAGCCAGTTGGACAAGGTGGAAAGGGTCCTTCTCGTATCCGGCGGTTTGGGGGAGACCCTGGGAGAGGTAAGGAAATATAACCCCCGGGAGATCGACTACGTGGAATTGGATCCACTCCTGACAGGGGTGGCGCGGGATCTGGGGATCCTGCCGGATATCCCAGGGCTCCGGGTCCTGAACGACGATGGGAGACGATTTATCCGGAAGGTCAGGAACCCATACGACGCCATCGTTATAGATCTCCCGGACCCGGATACCTTCCAGATCAATCGGTTTTTTACGGACGAGTTTTTTTACCTGGCAAGGCGGGCCCTCACCCCCCAGGGGATCCTTTCCTTTCGACTCAGCTTTTCCGCCAACTATCTCAGTCCCACCAGGAAGGCGAAACTTTCGGCCGTGCTGAGCACGGCCCGGAGGCACTTCCGAAACGTTCTGGTCATCCCAGGGGAAAAGGCCGTATTTCTGTGCCGGAACGGCCCGTTATGGACAGACATCCCTTCAAGGCTGGATGCCAAGGGTATCAAAACGCTCTACGTGCGTGGGTTCTACCTCGGGAACGCAACTCCTGAAAGGATCCGTTACATCAACGAGAATCTGGACGCCACCGCCGAGATCAACCGTGATTTCCATCCCCGCATCATGGGCATCGTTTTCAGGGAATGGCTGGAGAAGCAGGGGGTTGCCCTCAGGTCCCTCGTTCTCCTCTTTTCCCTCCCGGCCGTCCTCTACCTCTTCTTTTTGCGGAAGAGGGAGGAGTACGTGCTTTTCAGCACGGGGTTGGCCGCCATGGGTGTGGAGATGATCTGTATCATGGGGTTTCAAGCGGCTTATGGGTACGTGTACCTGAAGATCGGGATCCTGGTGACGGCCTTCCTGGTCGGACTCCTCCCCGGCGCCCTTCTTGGGATCCGGCGGAAGAAGGATTTCCTTCCTTCTCTCTTCTTTTCGGACCTCCTTCTCCTGATCCTGCTGGGGGTCTGCCTCATCTGGGTCCGGTTTTCCCGCATCACGCCCCCCGAAATCCTCTTTCCGGCCTTTGCTTTCCTGTTCGCCCTTTGCTGCGGGTACCAGTTTCCCGTAGCCTCGGGCCTCATCGGGGAGGAGAGGAGCCCTGCGGCCGGCTGCCTGGCAGCCGATCTGGCAGGGGCGGCCTTCGGGACCCTTCTCACCGGGGCGGTCCTGATTCCGTTTTGGGGATTTCAGGAGGCCATAATTGCTTTGATCCTGGTCAAGACTTCAAGTAACATGTGGGTGTTTTTCGGCCTGAAAAGATAGGGTTACCTGTCGCCGGCACCATACGGACGGCGGGAGGTGCCCTCCCGTGCCGCGCTCTCGTTTTCTTCGTGGGCGCGGGGCAGGCTGAAATCGGAGGCCTTTACCAGTGAATCCGCGCATGACCCGAAAGGAGTTCCTGAAATTCCTGGGACTTGGAGCCTGTGCCCTTTTGTGGCCCGCACGGGGGGGCGCGCTCCCGAGGATCGATCTGGATAGGTGCAAGGATATAAAAGGGCACGTCTTCAAGGGGGACGCCCCTCCACGACCCTGGAAATGGTCCATCGAGGCCTTTCACTATTCCACGGAGGAGGGGGATAGGGTCCGATGCGAGGTATGCCCCAACGCCTGCGTGCTGTCCCCCGGAGATCGAGGGGTATGCCGCTCCAGGGTGAACATCGGAGGTAAGCTTTATTCCCTTGCCTATGGAAATCCCTGCGCCGTACATGTGGACCCCATTGAGAAGAAGCCTCTCAATCATTTCTATCCCGGGACCTCGGTCTTCTCCATCGCTGCCGCCGGGTGCAACCTCCGGTGCCTGAACTGCCAGAACTGGGAGATCTCTCAGAAGCGGCCGGAGGATGTCCGTTTTGCCGAGCTTTTTCCCGAGGAGGTGGTGAGAGAGGCCCGAAAAAGGAACATCCCCTCGATCGCCTATACTTACTCAGAGGCCGTCACTTTTTACGAATATACCTATGATACCGCGAGGCTGGGGAGGGAGATGGGACTCAGGAACGTCTTCGTATCCAACGGGTACATCAACGAAGTCCCTCTGGTGGAACTGGCCGAATATCTGGACGGGGCCAACATCAACCTCAAATCCTTTGACGATAGGATCTATCGTTGCCTGAACGGGGGGACGCTCCAGCCGGTGCTCAACACCTTCAAGACACTGCGTGATGAGGGGGTGTGGTTCGAGATCACGACCCTCGTGGTCCCCACCTACGTGGAGGACCCGGATATGATCAGGCGGATGTGCGGTTGGATCCTCAAGGAGCTGGGACCGGATTATCCTCTTCACTTCACCCGATTCGTTCCGGCTTACAGGCTGACGCGGCTGCCGCCAACACCTGTCGGGACCCTGGAAAAGTTCAGGGAAATCGCACTGGCTGAAGGTCTCCATTACGTCTACGTGGGAAACGTGCCGGGACACGAGGCGGCCCATACCTACTGCCATCACTGCGGGAAAATTCTCATCGAGCGGCTGGGATATTATCTCGGGCAAGTCCACATTGTGAAAGGGAAATGCGAATATTGCCAAACGCCCATTCCCGGTCGCTGGGCCGACCAGTCTGCCCGGGAGTGACTCCACTTGTATTTTCCGCAAAGCAGGGTAGAATAGGGGCGCCGTCTTCCGGAAGACGGCGCCAAAAATCGGATGTGGAAAAGATATGAGAAGCCGCCGTCTATCCCAGTTTTTTATCGATCTGCTCGCGGACAAGAGGCGATTTGCATCGCTAACCGTTATTCTCTTCCTGGTCTATACCGTCTCCTTTCTGGTTTTCGACAGGCTGGTGGCCAATGAGCAGCGTTACTTTCTCTTCGCCTTCGGGTTGGTGGTATCCAGCCTCTTCTTTTCCTGGCTCCTCGGCGGCAAGGCCACCTTTGTATACGTGGCCTTTTTCAACCTGCTTTTCACGTTCATCTATTCCAAGCCCCTCTTCCCGGCGGGAACCCTCTATCCCATGCTTTTCCTGAGCCGTTCCTTCATCATCATTTCCGTGAGTTTCGCTCTCCTGATGGCCTTCATGATCTTTTTCAAGTCCCCAGCGGACGAGGCCAGGGAGCGGATGGCCCTGGAGACGAAAGAGGAAAGGGAGAAGGCCAGGCTCCTCGAGTTCCTGGTCACGGAGAGAAAGATCACCCAGGATGTGGTGGCCCAGTCCAACTACGCAAAGGATGAACTCCTTTTTCTCCAAGGGGCTTGGCGATCCAATATTCACAATATTCTCAACGACCTCCCGGAAGACAGGGAAAACGAAATTTACAGGGAAATCATCGAGCCCTTCCAGGAGGCCATCCTGCGGCACTTGAAGGGATTGGAGAAAAAACTGACCTTCAACCCGGATCACATGAAGGTGAAGAAGCTGGTCGAGGCCGTGGAAGAGGAACTGTCCGGAGAATTGGCGGCCATCTCCCGCAAGTACGAAGTGCATTTTCAGGTGGTGAAATCGGATGGTATCCTGGAGCGAAGGGTCTTTTGCGATCCTTACAAGGTCGTGGAGATCATCCGCAACCTGGTCAAGAACGCCCAGAAGGCCGTCGAACTCCGGCAGATCACGCTCATGCGGGAGGATTTTTCGGCCTACAGGAATTTCAAGCCTTACTTGGGTATTGATCTCAGGGCCGAAAGGGGTGAACTCCTGCTCGTGATCACCGACAACGGCGGAGGGCTGAAGGAGGAATATCTCGACAAAGTCTTCAGGGAACCCATCCCTTCTTCGAAGCGGGCCACTTACGGCCTGGGCACCACCTTCGTGAAGTTCTTCTCGGACAGGATGGGTTTCCAGGTCAGGGGGGACAATGCCGTGACGGAACACGGGAAGGGCTTCCGTGTGACGATCCGGATCCCGCTTGCGGAGTGAGGGAAAGAAGCTCCCCGGGATGATCCGCCCAAAGGGAGAAGGGAAAAGTTCCCCGAGTTCCATTAAGGGCGCAGCCCTGGAACGAGTGAAACGGAGCTTAAAGCAATGAGGAACAAGTATTTCGTTGTTCTGGTAGACGACGAGGAAAAGGTCCACAATACCATCCGCCTTTACCTGGAACGAAACGAGGTCCTGAAGGAACTCAAGTCCTTTTACGATCCTATAGAATTGCTTGAATACCTCAAGACCACGGGAGACCCCATTGATCTGATTCTCCTGGACATCCACTTCAAGGACTCCGGTCTTTCGGGCCTCGAGGCCATCCCCTTCATACGGGAAGACTATCCCTACCTGCCCATAATCCTCCTGACCGGCATGGATACGGAGGCGATCCAGGAGGCGGAACGCTTCAGCCACACCTATTTCATTCCCAAGCCCGTTACGGGCGCTCACCTGATCAAGATGATCGATTTCTACGTTGGAAAGAGCGAACACGAAGTGGAAGAGATCAGGGAACTGGAGAAGAGGATCCAGGAGCATTTGGAGTACCAGACTCTCCTGGAAGAAGAGATGAAACGGGTTGAGGAGGACCGGGACGAGATCAGGGAGCGCCTGAACAGAAGCAATGAGATGCGGGCCTTCGAAAACGTGAAGGACATCATCGGCAATCTCTTGAAGAATTCTGAGATGACCGATTACGCGGTCGAGGACCTCGAAGACATCTACTTCAAGCGTAATGAACTCTTCAGCGGTCTCGTGGAGGGGCTCGTCCAGTTCGATCGGGACACCATGTCCACACCGGGGAGCAATATCCACAAGTACCAGGGCGTTGAGGACGTCTATTCCGTCCGCCTTTCCCGCAAGGCCCGGCTTTACGTCTACAAAGGGCCTCAGACGGTTCGGAAACGAATCCTGCGCGTGGATGTCCGACACGACTCGGCCACCATCGAGGCCTGGTTGAAGAGCCACTACCGGCACTACGCCGATCCCAAGCCGGGCAGAGGAGGTCCCAAGTAGATCCATGTACAAGCGGTTTTTCGGATTCAGGGAACGGCCCTTCCAACTGGTGCCCAATCCCGCCTATCTTTACTTGAGCCGGAGCCACGAGGAGGCCCTGGCCCATCTCGCTTACTCCGTGGCCCAGGGGGATGGTTTCGTGGAGATCACCGGCGAGGTGGGAACGGGGAAGACCACCCTATGCCGGGCCTTCCTCGAGAGCCTGGACGAGAACACGGAGGCGGCTTACATCTTCAATCCCAAGCTGGATTCTCTCCAACTCCTCAAGGCCATCAACGACGAGTTCGGGCTTCCCTCGGATGCCTCCAACACCAAGGACCTCATTGATATCCTGAACTCCTTTCTCCTGGAAAAGAAACGGGAAGGGAAGCGGGTCATCGTACTCATCGACGAGGCCCAGAACCTCACCACAGAGGTCCTGGAACAGCTTCGGCTTCTCTCGAATCTGGAGACCACCACGAGCAAGCTTCTCCAGATCATTCTCGTGGGGCAACCGGAACTCGGTGAAAAACTCGATTCTCATGAACTTCGGCAGTTGGGCCAGAGAATCACACTGAGTTGCCATATCCATCCCCTCTCCTTCAGGGAAACGAGAGATTACATCCGCCATCGGATCCAGGTGGCCTCCCAGAAGTCCCCGGTCCCCTTTACCCGCGCTGCCCTGAAGGTTATCTACCGCTATTCGGGTGGGGTCCCCCGCTTGGTCAATATCGCATGCGACAGGGCCCTGTTGACGGCCTTCGGCCTGAATACCCGCAGGGTCACGGGGACCATCGCGAGGTCCGCGGTCCGGGAACTGGCGGCGAGGGGTGAGCGGAGACGGCTCTGGCGGCCGAATTGGAGAATTTACCTTCCGGCCCTCACCCTCACACTCCTGGTCCTCGCGGTTGTTTTCTACCGTCCCGCAGGCCTGCGTATCGGGGGCTGGTTCAGGGATCAGAGGAGCGCCGATGTGGGACAAGCCTCTCGCCCCGTGGGCGTTGAGACAGGAGACCCGGCCGGGACGGTGCCAAAAGAACTGGACCAGGAGGGAAGGGAGCCGACCCTTCCCAGGGCCAAGGTCCCTCCTGATGGTGAAACCGCCCGGCCCGCAAATGCTCCCGCCTCTCAGGAGATGGAGCAGGCCGGGGGGAGCGGGGATTTCGGGGAGTTCCTGGCAGGACTCGACGGACGTGAGTCCAGGAGCAAGGCCCTTCAGGCGGTCCTTTCGGAATGGGAGGTCCGTCCCGTCCTGGGCCGTTACCTCGAAGACATGAAGAACGACACAGAATTCTTCAGGCTCGCCGCGAAGCAGAACGGACTGAATATTTACCGGATCAAGGGGGATTTCGGCCTGCTCCGGAAGTTGAACCTTCCCGCCATTCTCCGGTTTCGTACAAAGGGGAAAGATGGTCCAAGGTACTTGGCCCTCCAGCGTATCGAAGATCAGAAGATTACACTGGCTCGGGACGAAAATGGTGCTTCGATGGTCCTGGCTCGGGACGAGGTGTCTCCTTTCTGGTCTGGAGATGCCTATGTTCCGTGGAAGAACTTTCTCGGTTTCGAGGGAACGATTCCCATGGATGCCCCCGGGGACTCCGTGATCGCCCTCAAGATGTATCTCCAGGAGCTGGGATTCGGTGATATTGAGATCAATCCCACCTACGACCCCAAGACCCGTGACGCCATTATGCTCATCCAGGAAAAACACGGCATCTACGTGGACGGGATCGTTGGACCCGCGACCAAGATCGCCCTTTACAACGAGAAGAAAGACCTGCAAATACCTCACCTGAGCGGGAACGAATGAGTGGGAGGAGGGAACCGGTGAATTCGGAAACCCGCTTCTTCTAAGCCTTGGGCCGAGTGACTGGGCCGGGGCGGGATCTGAAAAGGCTGCGGACCAAAGGATAAACCCGGGAGATGTCTCATCGAGCAAGGGAGTTTCGCTGTGAGTTCCATACTGAAGGCGCTTGAAAAAGTGGAAAGGGATTCCCCCCGGGAGGAGGTGATTCCTTCTTTCCCACAGGAAATCGACCCGAAAAGGGCAGTGAGGCGGCGCGCGAAGAAGAGGAAGTATGTGCGGTGGTGTGTTTTCTCGGGAGTGCTTCTTGTCCTTGGGACCGGGGCCTGGATCCTTTTCAACAGCCCGCTCTTAACGGACCGACCTCCTGAACCATCCCCCGGAGCAAGGGAGAACCGGTTGAGCCTCACGACCGCCGGGGAAACTGGAATGACGGGATCCGCGCCCGTTCTGTCGGCACCCAACATGAAAGTAAAAAGACCGGTGACCTTGCCGGATACGAAGACCGCCCCCGAAGGGAATCAACCCCGGGAAAAAATCCTTTCTCCCGGGGTCCCAAAGGAGACCAGGTCTCCAGCATCGGTACCTCCCGTTGTGCCGATCAACCTCCCCGAATCTGCAATGGAAAACCCTGAGACCCCCAAGGAACCGGAAGCCGACCGAGGGATCGATCTATCCCGTTACAAGCTCGAGGCCATCGTGTGGTCCAACAATCCGGAGAGCCGATTCGCCGTGATCAACGGCCGGATCGTCCATGAGGGCGGCACCATTGAGGGTTTGCGTGTCAAGGCCATCGAGCGGAATCATGTGTCCGTGGAGTCGGGGGACCGGCAGGCGGAACTAAGATTTACGCTGGAATGACGTGCAGGTCGCAGTTGCCCTTCGGCCCCTGATCCTCGCCTGGAGGCAGCAGGGCCTCCTCCCACCACCCGATCACCGAGACATACCGCTTGAAGCGAACCTGTTCCCTCCTCTCGATTTCCCTGATCCAGTCCGCCAGTCCGCTGGCGTGATGGATGATGAGGGGAACGCTGTGGGGAGGGAGGATGTCTGCGGATAAGCCATGGCAGGCGATGATTTCCCGGATTCCGGCCTCCGTTTCCGGCGTGTCCCAGGGAGTGGGGTGAATGAATCCATGAAGGGCCCCCTCGCGGGTGGCATAGGCCCATTGGAAGGGAAATTCCTTTTTGAGGCGTCTCATGAGGCGGATGGCCTTGAGATTGGTTTCAACTGTGACGCCCTTGTTGAGGTTTTGGAGGATTCCGTCATGGAAGGATTCAAATCCAACGGAGGAGAGGAGAATCCGCACCCGCTGCCGCCGGGCCATTCCCAATGCCTCCCTAAGGTGTTTTTCACCGAGAAGGAACCAGTCCGCCCGGAGGGTGAGGTTGATCCGGGAAAGAAGGATCCCCCTTTTTTCACATTCTCCAAGAAGGCGGGGGAGCCCCGGCAGGGCGTTTTCGTTGATCAACTCAAAGGGAATCTTTCTCTTCTCCTCCGTCTCCGGCAGGCACCGGATCTGGGATAGAACCGTCTCCAGGGAAAGGGCCCCCCGGAATCCCTTGTCCACCGCCACGTCGCAGAAGCTGCAACCCCTGAAAACCAAGTTGATCTTCTTTCTTTTCCCCGGCTGTAAATAGGAAGGATAGGCCACGGAGATCCTCCTGGGCCTGGAAGCATGGGGGCAGCCGATGTGCTGGAGAACTTGACCCAACTGCACCCGGTGCCTGAAGAACCCGCCGGGGCCGACCCGGTAGAGGTTGTCCCATCGTACTTTCCCGAGAAAGGTCTCGTTCCAGGATGCCTTTGGGTTTCGGAAGACTTCGCCGTTTTTACAGAGAGAAAGAAGTCCCCTGATATTCCTCCAATCTCCGCTCTCTATCCGGTTCAACAGGGGGACGGCCTGCTCCGCGGGACCCTGGATGGCCAGGGTGAAATGATCAGCAAGGCCCTTGAAACGATGGGGATGATCCCGCCAGCCGGTTTCCCCGAGGAAATCCACGTCCGCCTGGGGTCCGGCAAGGATGGTGAAGGCCCCCTCATCCTTGAGTTCCCTGGCCAGCAGGAAGAGATCCTCCCTGCCGCTCAAGGTGGAAAAGCCGACTATGGGCCTCTCCTTGCCGAAATAATCCGAGAGGCCCTTTTTGATGAGATTCCGATCGTCTCCACGGGTGAGGGCCAGGACCATACACTCAAAAGGGGTATGGTCCTCGATGATGGTGGCGGCCATTTGTGGGCCGAGAAGACCATAGTCCTCTCCTTCGAAATAACTGGCGATGATGGCCATGGGTTTGCGCATAACCCGTCCGATCTTGAGAATGTGCATGGAATTTACCCCTTCCCCTGTTTCTTGTCCAGGGAGAGGAGGCCTTGTTGTTGAATCCTATAAAGGCGCCCCCAGGGGGAGAGGGCAGAGGGTGGACTATACACATTTCACACCTACAGGAGTATGTAAAGGCCCTTACTGAAGAAGGCTTGCCGTGGGGCAGGACGCGGAGGGGTTTGACAAAGTTGACAAATGAGGGAGAATGGGGAAAATCGGACGGGAAGATCCATCCTCATCGTGCAAAGGAAGACCGTGGAGGGGTGGAAGCCTCTGCCCTCGCACGGGAGTCCCGGGGCAACGGAAAGCAGGGGCTGACATTTTCTCCGGAGCGGGCGTATTTCGGCCCTGAATCAGGATAGATGAAGGGACGAAATCCGCAGTGCCTGTCCGCCGGTATCTGGCGGGAGCGTAGCGAGGAGAACATGTCAGATCCTGCTTGAAGCGATAAATTCTATAGGAGTTTTAATAACTTCGAGGATTAAAATTTGTCCGCCCGGTAGCGACGACTCCCCACCCAACGGTGGGTCCCCGGTTTGAGTCTGACCTGTCTGCCGTGCCTGCCTGTCCCGTTGGAACGGCAGATAGGCCCGGCACAGGCAGGCGCAGAAATTGGGCAAAAGGGGGCGTTTTTCAAAGGTCTCACGGTGACGCGGAGATTGGGCAAAAGAGGACATTTTCAAAGGTCTCTGGGTGAGAGGCCCGGGAAAGGGGGCTTTATTACATGCTCACGGAAAAGGAGAGGGTCAGGTACGACAGGCAGATCATGATGCCCGAGATCGGGGAGGAAGGCCAGGAGAGGCTCAAGGAGGCCAGGGTGGTGATAGCCGGCGTCGGGGGACTGGGCTCGCCGGCAGCCCTTTACCTGGCGGCCGCAGGGGTGGGAACCCTTCGGATCATAGACCGGGACGTGGTTGAACGGAGCAACCTCAACAGGCAGATCCTCCACTGGGAAGGGGATCTGGGGCGGAAAAAGATCGATTCGGCCCTTGAAAAACTCACAAGCCTGAATCCCCATGTCAAGGTGGAGGCCCTGGGAGAAACCATTGATGAGGAAAACGCGGGCCGACTGGTTGAGGGTTTTGATCTCATCGTCGACGCCATGGACAATCTGCCGACAAGATATATATTGAACAAGGTGGCCGTTGAGAAGAAGATACCCTTCTTTCACGGCGCAGTCCGGGGGCTCGAAGGCCGCGCCACGACGATTATACCGGGTGAGACGGCCTGCCTTAGGTGCATGTACCGGGGTCCCGTCCCCAGGGAAAAGTTCCCGGTCATCGGAGTCGCTCCCGCAGTCATCGGGGCCATACAGGCATCGGAAGTCGTCAAGTACATAGTGGGGGCCGGACGGCTCTTGACCGGCAGAATGCTTCTCTATGACGGAATAGAGCAAGTCTTCAAGGAATTCAAGACGAAAAGAAATCCGCAATGTGACCATTGCGGCGAACTTTGAGAGGAAGGAGGCAAAGGTGAGTGTAAAGGTGCATGTGCATCAGACCCACCGCCGGTATACCGGAGGTGAGTCCACCATCGAGGTAAATGGAACAACGGTGGGAGAATGCCTGAAGGATCTCGGGAAGAAGTATCCAGAGCTTCAAAAGGAGCTTTTCACGCCCAAGGGTCGATTGAATCCCCTGTTTGAGATCTACGTGAACGCGGAAAGCGCCTATCCGGATGAACTGGCAAAGAAGGTCCGGGATGGGGACGATATCCATATCACGCTTCTGCTCTCAGGTGGATAGGAAAACGAGGACCACGTCTCTCTCCCCGGTTTTGCCGGAGCGGGAACACTCACCGGGGCATGGGCGGCGTGTTGAATACCCGGTCTACTACTCTTTCAGACCGGGTCGTCACACGTGAACCGATATCCCCGAACGGGAGTTTCATCATGAGGGTCATAGGAATCGTTGGTTTCAAGAAGAGCGGAAAAACCAGCCTGGGTATCGGGCTTGCAAAGGTCCTGAATGAGATGGGACGGAAGGTCTCCGTCATCAAACATGTGAACGAGGGCCTGGATTTTCCCGTCAATGATTCAAGGAAATACAGCGAATTCGCTGAATCGGTAGTCGCGGTCTCGGCAGGGAAGACGGAAATGCTTCTCCAGGGTGATCGGGACCTGGACGGCTTGTTGATTCATGCGCCCGGAGATATCGTCCTGGTTGAGGGATTCAAGAAGGAGAAGACCTATCCCAAGATCGTCTGTCTACGAGGGGAGGAGGACCGGGAAGCGCTCCTGGACGGCCTGGAAATCTGCACCGCAGGTATGGGGCGGGGCAAGGGTGATTACGACATCACGGACCCGGACCATATCCGACAGATGGCCGCGCTGGCCTGGGATCGGGCCTTCAAGTTGCCCGGACTGGATTGCGGGAAGTGCGGTTATGAAAGCTGTTACGAGCTTGCAACACGAATAGTCAGGGGAGAGGACGCATTAGAGTCTTGCCTGTCCCTTCATCCTTCCGTTACCATCAGGATCGACGGGAAGCTTCTCCCTCTGAACGCCTTTACGGACGGCCTCATACGAAATACGATCCATGCCATGCTCTCGACCTTCAAGGGATATAGGAAGGGAACCGTGGAGATCACGATCCCTTGACGGGGGCTCTTTCCGTCCTTGGAGGGCACAAAAAGAAGGGGGCCGAGCGAACCCGGCCCCCTTTGTGTTCCTTAAAAACCTTTATCCCTCGGGGGGACGAAGGCCCTGGGCTCCGTTAGAGTTGGCCGAACAATACGGCCGCCTCTTTCCCGGCCACGGAAAGCCTCTCCGCCGCCTCCCTCTTCTTCTCGATACTGACTTCTTCAGCGTCCACGTATTCGATGGCCTGTACTTCGCAAAAACGCACGCACTGAGGGTCACCGTCGCAGAAGTCGCACTTGAAGACCTTCTTGTCCTTGGTATTGTAAGACATGGCGCCGAAGGGACAGACCGCCACGCAGGTCCGGCAGCCGATGCAGACATCGTAATCCACCATCACGCGGCCCAGTTCTTCGTCGCGGTAGATGGCCTTCACCGGACAGGCATTCATGCAGGGCGCGTCCTGGCAATGATTGCAGGACATGGGTACATAGAGGCCTTCAGCCTCCCATTTCATGACTTTGATGCGGCTTCGGGCGGGGTTCGACTTACCGTCATGCGCCACGGCGCACACGAGCTCGCAAAGCCGGCAGCCTGTGCATTTCTGGTAGTTTATTTGCAGGACTTTAGCCATTGATTTCCTCCTCTCATGGAATTGCTACAGCAGGTGGGACGGCTCTTTGTCGATACCGAGTCTTTTCAGGGTTTCAGGCGTTGGAACGCCGTTTTCATCCCAGCCCTTGTGCTCGTATATCTCGGCGCGCATTTCAAGGAATTTCTTCTTGTCAATGACTCGGCCGACCACGTCCGGCGCCCCTCGCTTCGTGGGCTCGTCGTGATAGCGATGGTTGAGCACGTCACCCTTCTCCGGATCGTCCTTCTTTAGACCTTCCCTCAGGTTAAAGAGGCGTTCGATGTTATTGCACCTCTCAGCCACGTCCCAGATCTCCTTGGGAGTCATCTCGATGCCGGTATTGTAATAGAGCACCTTCGGCCAGTCCTCGAAGTTGGGCAGAGTCGCCCCGAGGAAGGTTGTATGGTACTTGCAGATCCCCAGGCAGTCCACGGCCATGTAACAGTTTTCCTGCCAGAAGACCTGCCAGGCCTTTCCGATGTATTCGGTATGCTCGGAGCTCAGGGGACCGTCGTAGGGCACCGGGCTGCTGTAGATTTTCCTCAAGACCTCTTCCGGAAGATGATAGAGGTCGATGGCGGGACGGCTCCTGAGGTGGTCAGAACCCCTTGAGGACAAGGCGATATTGAGGGCCAGGGCCGGTGTGGCTCTTTCATCGGAGTGCAGATTGCTCATGCCCTTGACATGAATCAGGTAGTCGAAGGAGTTCTTCCCGATCTTTTTGGAGGCCGCGATACCGCCGTCTGCCAGGGTGTCACCCAGCCATCCCTTTCGGTAGCAGATGCGTTCGATCATTTCCAAAACGGCCTCGTCGTTTCCGAAGCGCAGATCCAGGCCGTCTGTTTGCTTGCTGTCGATGATGCCCAGTTCGTAAAGTTCCATGGCCCAGGAAATGAGGCTTCCCGTTTCCAGGTTGTCCATGCCGAACTGATCCACCAAGTGGTTCCCGGTGAGTACGGTAACGGCCCTGGGGGTGTCGGGTTCGCCTCCGAAAGCGCCCTGGGAGGTGTATTCAGGGCCTTCATCATAACGTCCCGCATAAGGACCCTCGGGAATCTTGTACTGGGCCCGGCAGTGGACCTGGCAGCCGAAGCACCCGGTCATATGGTAGGGCCCCATGGTCTCCTCGCAGATCTCGTCAATGCGTTCCGGCTCGATATCGTCGGCGTACTCACACTGATTGTACTGGAAGTTCCTGCACCGGATGCCGCCCCAGGAGTTGGTGGCGCCCCAGATGAAGGGGGTCCCGAGGGTACCCTGGGTCTGGTTCACCTTGGCGCTGGTGATCTGGTCGATGAAACGTTTATTGAACTCGAGGGCTTCGGCCGGATGGGCGATGTCGATGTCCATGGTGCCCCTGGCGGCTACGGCCTTCAAGTTTTTGGACCCCATGACACATCCCATGCCGGTCCGGCCGCCGGAGTTCTTTATTCCCGTCATTACGTTGGCGAAGCGGACGAGGTTTTCACCGGCCGGCCCGCAGACCATGCTTTTGACCTCCTGGTCACCAAGTTCCTCCCGGATGGCCCACTGGGTCTCGGTTACGGACAGTCCCCAGAGATCCCTGGCATCGCGGATTTCGATTTCACCATTATGGATGTAAATATAGACGGGATGTTTCGCCTTGCCCTTGATCACCAGGTGGTGAAAACCGGCCCAGGCCATCTCCGGGGCGAAGAAACCGCCCATGTTGGCGCTTCCCAGGAGCCCGGTCAGGGGAGACTTTGCCATGACGTGGGTTCTGGCTGTGGCCGAGGCGCATGTCGCAGTGAGGATGCCGCCACTTACCAGGAGAGTGTTGTCCGGTCCAAGCGGGTCGCATCCCTTCTTTGTATGGTTGTAAAGCAGGTAAGCATCCAGACCCCTGCCTCCCAGGAATTTTTTTCGAATCTCAAGAGGTATGGGTTTCGTCTCGATGCTCCCGGTGGAGAGATCAATATAGGCGATTTTTCTGTTCAACGGCATATTACTTTCCCTCCTTCATCTTCTTGGCTAGTGACTCCTCGGCTATTTTCTTGTTTACATCCCATACCGGGCCCCTGATACGTGGGAATCCCTTCTTGACCCAGGCGATTCGGTATTCCATTCCGCACCTGTCGCACTTGATGGTCTTGTCACCCGGTTTCGGCTGAAGCCTTCCCATGCACGTGGGATTGTGGCATCTGACCTTGCCGTAAGTCCTCGTAGCACGCAGGCTTTCAGCGGTGGATTTGTCTCTGTCGGTTACCGTCATCGCATTCTCCTTTCTCTTGACTCTTGAAAACCCTTGTTGCCTCGTGCCCATCCATAAATGGCACTTTTCCCCATTTTTTTGCGTCAGGCTAAATTTTTAATGAGTTTAAGACTGTTTATTTTGGATTCGAAGGTTGCCGTTCATTGGAATGAACTTTCCGTCCCTCAGCCCATATTCTTGCTTTTTTGTACTTATAAACCAGTATTAGAGGGTTCATTATTATGAACTAAACGTCTGGATCATAGCCAAACTCATTTTTTTGTCAAGAGGAAAAACCTTGTATCAAAAGAGACATATGCCCTTTTGTCCCCCAGAAAAGGGAGCGGAGATCCGGCGAGAGGGAGAAAACATAGCGGGAAAAAGGATGGAGTGGATTGTGTTCGCTATGATGAACGATATGAAAGTGGCCGTGATTCGATGTAAAGATCTCGTGCCCATCTATAAATGGCACTTTTCCCCAATCTTCCGCCTTCGCTATGGCTACGGCGTGACAAGCCCGCCAAACAGCCGGCGGGCAGGCTGCGTCAGGCTCAAATTTTAATCCTCGAAATACTCAATGTATTCCTGTGGTTAAAATTTTCGTCTTCCTTGACCTTGAACAAAATGGAACGTTTTTCAAAGGTCTCACTCTAAGAGAGCGTGAGCTGCGGCTTCCCCCACTGATAATCCCGCCAGTCACTTCAGAAAAGGGGCCATCGGCCATTGCTCGAACTCTCCTTCCAAGGAGTAAAGGATCGAAAGCATTAAGCCTTGGTACTCTAATCTCAATTGTAACTGAACCCCATGAGCAGGGGTGACAATGGGCGTTTTTCAAAGGTCGCGGCTTCGAATGAAAAGAGAATTTTTCCCTCTCTCACGATCCTGGGCGGTTTTCCTGTGCCAGGGCGATAGCTTTTGGAAGAGGTCCCCCATGTTGGTCTTCCGGCACTCGGGGCAGAAACGTAAATAATCCCGATCCGGGAATGTCGCCTTGGCCTTGTCCATCTGGGGCTCGGGGGCGAAAAGGGCACCGCAGCGTTCGCATTCGAATAGATCCGTTTTCCTGATCTCGTATTTCCCCGCGATCTTGAAGAATCCCGCGGGACTGAACCGATGCCTGAGTTCCGCTGCATCTTCCGGACAAGTCATAACGCAGGAGGCGCAGCAAATACACTGGTAATGGGAATAATCGAAAATCCTCTGTTTCCCCTCATCCCTGGATTCGATGGTCCCGGTCGGGCATGCCAGTTCACATGCCGCGCACCCGATGCACCGATCCGGGTTGATCGTGGTCCGGCAGAAGAGGAATGCGGCCATGAGAATCATGATCTCACCGCTCAGAACATGGATGGTTCTGATGTTGTCGCCAAGAAAGCCCACGCCGTCCAGAGTGCCATGGGAGAGGAAATATCCGGTCAAAAAGGGGAAGGCGGTAAAAAAGATGATGGCAAAGTCCCTGAAGGAGGAACGGACCCTGATCTCCTTGAATACAATCCTCCGGATAAAAAACCAACCCGCAAGTATGAGAAGAACAAGACTCAAGATATCCGCCCAGGAATCCGGGAGAGAAAGCCAGTCCCATTCAAAGCGGGATTCAGCCCACAGGACCACGTGTCCGCCGAGCCAGATCGGGACAACCACCAGGCAGAGGTGAAAGATGTAACGGAGAGAAGCATAGAGGGGCTTTCGGAGAGACGCCTTGTGGTAAGGGAGCAGGAACCGCCCCAGAATCTGCAAGACGTAAGAAACCCCTCCACCTTTATCGTTCCGGCTCCGGAGAACGGCCATGATGAAAAACAGGAGCCGCGCGACCACGGCGGCGGTGAAAAGGACGAAGACCAACCGCAACAGAGGTCCTTCCACGAATGATTCCATATCCATCCCGTATGCTCCTACCTGTCCTGCGAGGAGATCCTCACCGTCCAAGAAAGACACCGCACGGACCGCACCCCCCTCCGCGCCGGTAGATCTCCCCTCCATCCTTCCACAGCTCAGAGTGCGGGTTCATTATTATGAACTTTATTCGCGGCTATAGCTCAATACCAGGCTCGTTGTCAAGGGGAAAACTCGTCTCCTTAACGGCTGTATTTCCCTCAGGAAAAGAAATTCAAAGAATCTAAACTTCCGGTTGACAAGAACAAAAGGAAAGGGTTAAGGTGGCACAAACGTTCAACATGGTGAACTGATATGGGAGAAGGATACAGGGCGCCTTCCGTAGAAAAGGCGTTCCGGATACTACGCCTCCTGTCTTTATCAGAAAGGGGGTTGGGCATCAGTGAGCTGGCCAAACGGCTCTCCATGAGCAAGGGCACCATCCACGGCATTACCTCCGCCCTGGAGAAGGTCGGGGCCGTGAGAAGGGATCCATCAACCAAGAGGTATACCCTTGGCTATACCCTGTTTGAACTCGGCAGGCGGGCCATCGGCCAGGTGGATCTGAAACAGCTTGCGCGTCCTGTGATGGAAAATTTAATGCAGAAGACCCAAGCCTCCGTTTTCCTGGGGGTCTTGAACCGGGACCACGTGACCATACTGGATGTGGTGGAATCTACGAGCGATTTCAAGATCACCTCTCCCGTCGGCACCACCATCCCGATTCTGGCTGGCGCCGTCGGAAAGGTATTGATGGCTTGTTTGAGTGAGGCCCAGGTCATGAACATTGTAGGCGCCCTGGGGCTTCACAAGTACACGGAGCACTCCATCACCTCACCGGGCGAGTATTTCGAGCAGATCAGGAAGGTGCGGGATAAGGGGTACGCCGAAGACGACGAGGAGTACATCCCGGGCGTCCGGGCGGTCGCCGCACCTATCCAGGGGTTGGGAGACACCCTGTATGCTGTCTGGGCGGTGGGATTCAAGGCGATTCTGGATGATGAGAAGATGAAACTCGTCGCCCGGGAGACACGGGATGCGGCGCGACTGATCAGCAGATGGATGAAGGAAAATCCCGACTTGGTGTCCTAGTGCCCGGGCTTCCCGCCTTGTTCATCTCCGGACCTCGTGAATCGCTTATGCCGTATCATCTCTCGTTTCACACCCGGCCTTCGACCTCTTCAAGAAACCGCTCGAAGAAGGCCTCCATGAAGGCGTGGCGCTCCTGTGCGAGGCGTTTTCCCTCTCGTGTGAGCATCCGCTCCTTGATCTTGGCCAGTTTCAGCTTGTATTCCCGGTACCCGGTGTCTTCTTCGCTGTAAGCCTCGGCCTCCTCGGGGTCCAGGTACGGGTTGTGGAGTGTCGCGCCCACTTCCCCGGCAAAGAGGAAGGCACGGGCCACCCCCACGGCACCGATGGCGTCGAGCTTGTCCGCATCGAAGAGGATCTTTGCCTCAAGGGTCTTCGGAGCATGGTTTCCCCGGAACCTGTGGGTCCGGATACAGTGGAGGATGTTGTTCCTCGTCTCCCTGTCCAGGGGATACCTTTCAAGGAATTCCCCTGCGATCTTCGCTCCTCTTTCCCCATGGCAGATCCTTCCCCTTGAGGCTTCCTGGGCAGGTCGTCCTATGTCATGTAAATAGGCTGCGATCTCAAGCACCTGCCTATCCGCCCCCTCTGTTTCCGCGATGTGAAGGCAGAGGTTCCGGACGCGGAGCACGTGTTGCCAGTCGTGACTCCCCGGGGCCTTGGCGAAAAAACCCATGGCGAAGGTCTTGATCTCTTCCATCATGTTCATGAGGGCTTGCATCCGAATTCGGCAAGGAGGTGACACCCAAAGAGCGACGAAAGGGCCGGAATGGCCCGACCGTTCATTAAAGGCGAAGGAAAGGGAAACCGGAGTCAATCCTTTCTGATCAAGGCCAGCTTCTTGGTGATGTTATCCCTGATCCAGTGGGGATCCCACCACTCGATGGGATTGACGAAGACACCGTGCACCATGACGGCGAAGTGAAGATGGTCACCTCCAGCGAGTCCCGTCTGGCCGGTCCTGCCGATGATCGCTCCCTTATCCACTTCCTGGTCCATGGCGACCATGATGGCGCTGAGGTGGCTGTAAACCGAAGCGAGGCCTTGCCCGTGGTCCAGGACCACAGTGTTTCCATAGATTCCAAGCCTACCGGCGAAGACAACGCGGCCTCGATTCGAGGCCTGGACAGGTGAGCCGGCCAGGGAGGCGAGATCCACACCCAGATGAACCTGCTCATCAACCTTCCGACCCTTGTAATAGTAAGAGCGCCTGTCCGCGAACTGTGCCATGGTGGCCGCGTTTTTCATCCTGAGGAAGGGCCCTTTCCACAGCCTCCGGGGGGAGGTTTTCTTAGCCAGTTCGTGGAAGGTTTGATGGTTTTCTCTGCGCAACTGGTTGTTGATCTTGAGGAATTTCTTGATATCCGTATCTTCCGAATCAAGGGGATAGAACGAAAAATAGGGGAGCACCTTTTTCAGGAACCGGTCGGAAATCCTCATTTTTTCCCTGCGGAAACGCTTCCGGATGATATGACAGTAAAATGTCGCCTTTGAGATATTCCCCGCCTTGTCCCTGGCCCATAGAAAGAGGGTTGGCTTGGGTTTGGCTTCATGGGGCAGGGCGAAGTAACAGACATGATATCCTTCCTTGGAATCAACTCCGGCGGGAAACCCTGGAAAGAAGATGTCATTTACGTATACGCCGCTCTCCAGCGTGTCCGAGGACGTCCGGTACACGATAAGGCAGGCTCCCCCTTGGTACACGTTATTAATGGGGCTTACGGGGCTTATGGAGGGTGGAATCGTGTCTACGGTCATCTTGTGCTCGACCAGACCGAGATTCCCATCCCCGCCGTTTTTCATGGCATAGTCCCACGCCCGGACCGTGAGATCCACCCGGCCTTGGACCAGGTTCAGTTCCTCTGGATCGAGGAGGAATTCTTCGGAAAAGAGATGGACTCCCTTGCGGTTCAGCAGGCCGATGAACGGAAACCGCCTTTCAAAGACAGGGATTTCCCTTCCTCCTTGGCGGATGGCCACCTTTACGCGCCGCAGCCCCCGTTTCCGATCCTCGACCTTCAAGGAAAATTTCTGTTCCTTGGAGAGGTATTCGGGGAGCGGTTGAAGAGTCATGGCAGGTTTTTCTCCCTCGAAGATGACGGTGAGAAACCACCCGAAGAGGACGAGGATGATGAGGAGTGGAACAAGGGTCAAAGAATAGACGATACGCTTTATTTTTCCCATGGACCTTTATCCACGATCATTCACAAAGAACGAGATCGTGCCGGTTGTAATGGAGAAAAAAATTCCCCGCGCCTTGGCAGGCACTCCGTTCCTGATTTAAATCCGACCACGTAAAGGCCACGTGCCCTGTGGATGATTGAACCGCTTCATTCACCGCTCTCCCGTCGAAAAGCGCCCCACCTGAATAGCAATTCGCGCCCGCAAAGGCAAGCCTTTTAAACCGAAGAAAGCCTGTCTCACTGGTGAGACAGGGACCAGGCAAAGGAATTTCGTGCGACTACCCGATTTCCCCGGCTATGGCCCGGACCCTTTCCATGATCACGGCTGCATCGAGTGTAAGGATGGTCCTGTCTTTCATGAGGACCTTCCCATCCACCAGGACGTCTTTGACGTCTGCACCCACGGCGGAGTATACCAGGGTGGACGGTAGACTGTAACAAGGCGTCAGATGCGGGCTTTCCAGGTCAACGACGATGATATCGGCCTTTTTCCCCACCTCGATCGTGCCGATCTCCTTTTCAAGGCCCAGCAGTTCCGCTCCTCCCAGGGTGGCCATGTGTAGGACCGATTCAGCGTCCAGGCACTCGGGATCGAGGGCTGCGACCTTGTGGAGCTTTGCCGCACAATCCATTTCCTGGAAAAGATCAAGGTTGTTGTTCGAGGCACAGCCGTCCGTTCCAAGGGCCAGGACCAGCCCCGCATCCATCATTCGCGGGATGGGGGCGATCCCCGAGGCCAGCTTCATGTTGCTTTCCGGAACGTGGACGATCTTGACATCCCGCTCGGCAAGGAGTCGGATTTCCTCGTCGCTCACATGCACGGCATGGGCGGCGATGAGCCTTCCCCGGAGGATCCCCAGGCGCTCCAGGTAATGTACCGGCCGGCGGCCGGTCTTTTTCAAGATTTCCTCTATCTCTTCCACCGTCTCGGAGAGGTGGATCTGGAGGGGAGCCGAATAAGCGGCAGAAAGTTCAGCTGCCTTCCTGAGGGTGCTTTCCGAACAGGTCAAGGGGCTGTGGCAGAAAAGGCCGGGAAAGATCCGATCCGAAACCCCGCTCCATTTCTTTAGGAAGGCCTCCCCCACCTTGAGATTATCCCCGGGATCGGGGACTCCGGGGGCGGGAAAATCGATCA
The DNA here is from genome assembly GCA_019310525.1 of Deltaproteobacteria bacterium. Taxonomy (NCBI): domain Bacteria; kingdom Pseudomonadati; phylum Myxococcota; class Myxococcia; species Deltaproteobacteria bacterium. The sequence goes on from JAFDEE010000077.1 coordinate 24,454, forward strand.
CCCCCTGGGCTACCAGGGCCCTCAAGCCCGATTCCTGTGCAGCCCTTATCGTGCTGTCCTGAAAAAAGTACCCGTCAACGAAGGTTGTCGTCCCGGAGGCGATCATCTCGAGGCACCCCAGGAGGGAACCCCAATAAACGGTATCGGGAGAGAGGTGCTTGGCTTCCGCCGGGAATATCTTCTCAAAAAGCCATTTCTTGAGCGGAAGATCGTCTGCAAGGCCTCTGAAAAGCGTCATGGCGGTATGGCAATGGGCATTCACCAGACCGGGCATGATCAGACCTTTGCGGGCGTCGATGACTTCCACCCCCGGGGGGGGCGGTTCCTTGGAAGAACCCGTCTCGATCCTATGAATCCTGTCTCCCCGGATCCACACCCGGGCGTTTTCCAGGGGATCGGCCCCTTTAGCCCGTGAAAGAAGGATTCCCCCTTCAATGATGAGATCGGTACCGGTCCTTGACATGCCTCCCTCAGCCTTTTGCCCAATCTTTCGCCTTCGCTATGGCTACGGCGTGACAAGCTGCGTCAGACTCAAACCGGGGACCCACCCGAAGGGTGGGGTCCAAGTGAAACGCGGACAAATTTTAATCCTCGAAATACTTCAATGTATGGTACCTTTGCCGCCTGGTATTCTGAGCGGGATGGTTAAAATTTTCGCCTTCCTTGACCTTGAACAAAATTGAACATTTTTCAAAGGTCTCTCTGGATCAAGTGTTTCACCCGAAAGACCATTGCCTGCACCACCGGGAGAAGGGGCATGGGGATCTTTTCGGAAGTGACCTGTCTGGAGGCCTGCCAGACAGTAGCAGGTAAACCTTCGTTATTTCAGGGGGGTTAGGGATGGGGGAAACCCCGGCTCCCGCTTGTAAAAGCGGGAGAACGGCGGAGGGGGCAAGACTCCCCCGTCCCTAACCCCTTGAAATAACCAGGCCGTGAGACTCGGGAACGAGGAAAAGATCCCCATGCCCCTTCCGTTTTCATAACACCCGGTGAGTACTTCATTTCGATAACAGCTTCTGAAGGGCCGATGTCGCCTTTTCTTTCGTTCGGAGTCTCCCGGGCTGGTGTTTTCAGCGGCTTATCAGCGGGGGACACCTGCCCCCTCCGCATTCTCCCGCTCTCTTAGAGCGTGAGCTGCGGCTTCCCCCACTGATAAGCCGCGAAAGC